>JAQULY010000068.1 GCA_028718445.1 Kiritimatiellia bacterium | reverse complement strand
TCACCACCTAGGCCTCCGCCAACCGCCTCGAATACCTGCGCCTGTGGACGGCCGACCTGCGCCATAATTACCGCGAGGCCAAGGCACGCGTCCGCGAACCGTAGGCAGCGGCAACCGGCCGGGACGGCCGGCTCCATCGGCGCGGGCACTGGAGACGGCGGTCCCCGCCGTTCCGCAAGACCGGCCGGGACGGCCGGCTCCACCTGCACAAACATTGGAAAGGGCGGTCCCCCGCTGGCGGATGCGCGGAAATCGCGCTATTATGCGGCCTTTCGTCACTCAGCCCCCGGGAGTCCGCATGCCATTGCCATCCGTCGCTTTCAAGTCCGGCCAGGAGATTGGCGGTTTCCGCGTTGTCGCGGTCACGCCGGTCGCCAGTCTGCGCGCCCAAGCCTGTCAGTTCGAGCACCTCGCCAGCGGTGCGCGAGTGCTGCACGTCTTCTGTGACGATGCCGAGAACGCCTTCTCGATCAATTTCGCCACGCCGCCCCCCGACGACACCGGCATGCCGCACATTCTCGAACACATGGTGCTGGCCGGTTCGCGCAAGTTCCCGGTCAAGGAGCCATTCTTCGAGATGGTCAAGATGTCCATGGCCACCTTCATCAACGCCATGACCGGGCACGACTGCACCTACTACCCGGTCTGCAGCAACGTACGTCAGGATCTCTTTAACCTGGCTGACGTCTATTTCGACGCGGTCTTTCATCCGCTGCTGACCGAGCAGACTTTCCAGCGCGAAGCGCACCACCTGGGCCCAGCCGACCCCGCCCAGCCGGCCGGCGCCCTGCGTCTCGACGGCGTGGTTTACAGCGAGATGAAGGGCGTCTTCTCCGACCCGGAGGCGATCCTCTCGCACCACGCCATCCGGGCGCTGTTGCCGGACACTTGTTACGGCCGCGAATCGGGCGGCACTCCCGAGGCGATCCCCAACCTCACGTACGCACAACTGCGCGCCTTCCATGCCGACCACTATCACCCCGGCAACGCCTGCATCTGCCTCTATGGCGACATTCCGCCCGCGGACTATCTATCCTTCCTGACGCCGCGGCTGGCCCCCTTTCGGCGCGCCGCGGCCGCGCCGCGCCCGGCGCGCCAGACACGCTGGAGCCGGCCGCGCCTGCTGCGCGACGGCTACCCCATCGGCGCGCACGAACCGCGCGACGCCAAGACCTACCTGCTGATGAACTGGCTGGCGGGCGACGCGCACGATCCCGTTGACGCCGCCCGCGTGCGCGTGCTGTCGCTGCTGTTGCTCTGGCATGAGGCCGCGCCGTTGCATCGTGCCCTGATAGACTCGCGCCTGGGCGCCGACCTGGTGATGTCCGGCGCCAGCGAAGCCGGCCCTGAAGCCACCTTCCACGTCGGTCTGGAAGGCTCCGAGCCCGATCGTCTGGACACCTTTCGCAACCTCGTGCTGGATACGCTGCGCCATGTGGCCGATACGCCCTTCACCTCGGAACAGGTGCAGACCGCCTTCCAGCAGGCTGCCTATGAATGCCTGGAAATCCAGCCGCTCTTTCCGCTGCACAACGTCTTTCGCGTCGTCGAGGCCTGGATGGCGGGGCTGGACCCGCTGACTTTCCTGGAAATGGACCAGCACTACGCGACCGTCAGAGCCGCTTACGCCGCCGACCCGCGGCTGTTCAACCGCCTGATCGCGGAGCGTCTGCTCGACAACCCGCACCGCCTCGACGTGCTGCTGGAACCGGGTGGCGCCGGCGCCGAGCAACGTGAAGCCGCCGCCGCCGAACGCCTCGCGCGTCAACGCGCCAGTCTGTCCGACGCGGAGGCCCAAGCCATTGCCGCGGCGGCGGTCGAGCTGGACCGTGCCAATGCCGAGCCCAATCCTCCCGAGGCGGTGGCCCTGTTGCCGCAATTGAAGGCTACCGATCTGCCGGCCGAACCGCAGTCCCTACCGACCACGACGGAATCGCTCCCGGGCGGAGCGGTACTGTTGGCGAACGACATGCTCACTAACGGCATCGTCTATCTCTGCCTGCAGTTCGACCTCACCGGGCTGCCGCAGCCACTCTGGGCACTGCTGCCGCGCTACACCGAAGCGCTCAACAAGTTCGGTGCGGCCGGCCAGGATTACGCCGCCATTGCGCGGCGCCTCGGCGCCAGTACCGGCGGCATCGCCGCCGCGGTCTCGTTCGATACCCGCGTTGACGATCCCGGAAGGCTGCTGCCCGCGTTGCGCATTTCGCTCAAGACCGTGGCCGAGCAGGTGCCGTCGGCACTCGATCTGCTGGGCGACTTGCTCTTTGCGCTGGACCCGCGCGACGGCGAAAGGATGCGCGACGTGCTCGTGCAGGCGCGCGCCGAGAACCGCAACGCCATGGTGCAGGACGGCTCCGGCACGGTGCGCCTGCATGCCGCTCGCGGTGCCAGCGTCGTGCATCATCTCGGCCACACCGTTTCCGGTCTGCCGCAACTGGCCTTGACGGAGCGTTGGGTGGAAGATTTCGAGCGCGGCCGCGTCGAGGTCGCCGCCGGCATCGAGGCCATTCGCGATTTCATCCTCAACCGCCGCCGCGTCACGGCTTCCCTGACGGCGCCACCCGCCGCGCGCGACGCCGTGCGTCAGCGGCTGGCGCAATGGCTGGAACGCATGCGCGCCGAGCCTGTGGTTCCAGGCGACACTCAGTTCACGCCATGGGAGTCGCCGCGGCTTGAAGGGCTGGCGGCGCACCTGCAGATTGCCCACTGCGCCATGGTCTTGCGCGCCCCCCACCGGTCAAGTCCCGACGAACCGCTACTGTCCGTCGGCGCCCACCTTGTAACCATGGACTACATGCTGCCCGAGATCCGTTTCAGGGGTAATGCCTATGGCGCTTCCTTCAGCCACCAGCCGCTGGCGGGCACGTTCACGCTTAGTTCCTTCCGCGATCCGCATATCGCGGAAACCATCGCTGTCTTCCGGGGCGTGGCCGACTACATCCACCGCGTGGCCTGGACGCAAACGGACATTGACCGCGGCATCATCGGGGTGGCCAAGCGCGACGAGAAGCCGCTACGCCCCGGCGAGGCCACCGGTGTTGCGCTGATGCGACACACTCTGGGCGAGACCTGGAAACGCCGCCTCGAACGGCGCCGTCAGTTGCTGCGGGCGACACCCGAGACCGTTCGCCAGGCACTACTCCGGGCGCTGGAGGCGGAGTTGCCGCGTGCCGCGATCTGCGTGATGTCGGGCCGCGAACAGCTTGAGCGCGCCAAGTCCGCCCTGGGCGCCGGCACGATGACGATCGAGGATGTGCTGCCGGCTGGCCAGTGCCTTGCTGCCCGGTAGACGTCAGCTCACTGACACTCATGGCGCGAACTGCTTCAACGTCAGGTTGCCCGTACGACCATCGAGATGCACGGCAAAACGTCCCAGGAAAGTCATGCCCAGCAGTCCATCAACGTCGCTGCCGTTAGGCGTGGGCAACACCGCCGCGTCAACCGCTTCGGCGCGCGCCTCGCCAACCTGCATCGTCTTCAGCACCATTTTGCGTCCTCTCACCGTCCGGCCGTCGGCCATCGTGAATTTGGCATAGGGCAGGCTCTTGATGTCCACACCCAACTTCCCGACGAAAGACTCATATACCAGCACCGTGGAAGCGCCGGTATCCACCAGGAAGTGGCCGGTGGTCCCGCCATTGACGATGGCCGGAACGACCGCGCTGTCGCCGGCGCGCCTGGCGGTGACGGATGAGGATGTGAATTCGTCGTCGTAGCCGGCGCAGAGATTCGTCATGCGCTCAAACACGTTGGAGACGCCCGCATTCGCGTTGGACTTCATCCGTTTGTCGCGTTCCCGCTTGAGTCGCGCCTCGAAGGCCGTCAGCGACTCCTGAAAGGCGCCGATCTTGAGCGCGGCCGACTTAAGCGACTGCGGCGTCGCGTTCAGTTGATTGCCCAGCTCCATGTACCTGATGCGCAGCGCATTGCACTCGGCCACCAGCGCGTTGTAGCCACGCACGTCGGCATGGATGGACGCGCCGGCCAGGCGCTGGTTGGCGCGCGCCAGATTGGCCGCGACAGCGTCAAACTCCTTTTTGATCTCCGGCTCACGGGCACGCAGTTCGACCAGCGACTGGCTGGCGCGCACCGCATTCGCGTGCAGGTCGTTCAGTCGCGTGAATTCCGCGTTCAAGTCTTCCAGACCCGGAGGCAGGTACTTTCTGTGCAGCAGGTTTTCCTCTTTCCAGCCGCTTCTGATCCATTCGTTCTCCTGCGCCGTGGCGCGGATAACGGCTTTGACCATGTTGGAGGGGAAGGTGATGGCGGCAATCCCCATATCGAGGCGGACGGCGCCCGCGGTTCCGCCGATGACGATGCCCTCGATGGCCTGGCCGTTCTTCAGACGGACGGTGTCCGCGCGCGCCACTCCCGCTGCCAACGCCAGCACCGCCGCACACACCCATGTTGACGTCAGTCTCGCTCGCATGCGGTCAGTCTACACAACGTGGTCTGCCGACAACAAGACCGACTTTTTTGCCGCTGTGAAGCGCGAACGGAATCGGCTATGCTGGCTGACAACGGATCACTCAAGGATCACCATGAATTTTCAGGAACTGGGCCTTCGCGCGGAACTGCTGCAGGCCATTACCGAGATGGGCTTCACGACCCCCATGCCCATCCAGGAGCAGGCCATTCCGGCCCTGCTGAAGGACGGCGCCGACTTCGTTGGCCTGGCTCAGACCGGCACCGGCAAGACCGGCGCCTTCGGGCTGCCGCTGTTGCACAAGCTCGACGTGTCGCGCAAGGCGCCGCAGGCCGTGATTCTCTGCCCCACGCGCGAATTGTGCCTGCAGATCGTGCAGGAACTGCGGCAGTTCGCGCGGCATCTCAAGGGCTTTCGCATCGTGGCCGTCTATGGAGGCGCCAGCATCTCCTTCCAAGTGGGCGAGTTGCGCCGCGGCGCGCAAGTGGTCGTCGCCACGCCCGGCCGCATGCTCGACCTGATGCAGCGTGGCGCCGTGGTGCTCACCGGCGTGGCCTACGCCGTGCTGGATGAGGCCGACGAGATGCTCGACATGGGCTTCCAGGAGGACATTGACCGCATCCTCAAGGCGCTGCCCGCCGATGTTCACACCTGGATGTTCTCGGCCACCATGAGCAAGGGCGTTGCCGCCATCGCGCGCCGTTACCTGAAGAATCCCGTGGAGGTCACCATCGGCACGCGCAACCAGGGGGCCGAGAACATCACCCATCTCTGCTACACGGTGCACCCCTCGCACCGCTACGCCAGCCTTAAGCGCATCATTGACGTGACGCCCGATCTCTTCGGCCTGGTCTTCCGGCGCACGCGCCGCGACACCCAGGAATTGGCCGAGATGCTCGCGCGCGACGGCTATCCCGCCGAACCCCTGCATGGCGACCTCTCGCAGGCGCAGCGCGACGGCGTCATGGGGCGGTTCCGCCGCCGTCAGTTGCGCCTCCTGATCGCCACGGACGTGGCGGCGCGAGGTATTGACGTGGACGACATCACGCACATCATTCATTACGACCTGCCCGACGAGATCGAGGTCTATACCCACCGCAGCGGCCGCACGGCGCGCGCCGGCAAGTCGGGTCACTCGATTGTCTTCGTCAGCCCGGCGGACAAGTACCGCATCGGCCAGATGGAGCGCCGTCTGCGCATCCGCTTCACCGAGCAGACGGTGCCCGACGGCGCCGAAATCTGCCGCCGGCGCTTGCAGGAGATGGCCGAGAGCATGGTGCGCATGGAGACGGACGAGAAGACCATCGCCAAGTGGTTGCCGCAGGTGGAGACCGTGCTGGCGCCTCTGAGCCGGGAGGAACTGGTCAAGCGCCTGGTGGCGAAGGAACTGGAGCATCACAAGGGCTCGCATGTCTCGTCGCAGAACCTCAATGCCGAGGCGTCGTCTGCCGGGGGCGGGAGATCTGCCGGCGCGGCGTCCGGCGGCGGCCGCCCAAACGGACCGATGCACGCCTTCGAGATCAACGCCGGCCGCGCTGACGGCATCAACGAAGGGGCCATCGTGAGGCTGGTCTGCGAGCATGGCGCACTGCAATCCAACCAGATCGGCGGCATCCGCATGCAGGACCGCAGTTCGCTGTTCGAGGTGTCCGGCGAAGTGGCGGAGCAGGTGCGCAACGGTCTGCACGGCGCGCTGCTCGACGGACGTCCCGTCAAGATCCGCGACGCCGAGGCGCTGCCGCCGCGCGGCCATGCCGCCCATTTTGCCGCGCCGCAGCGCGGCGGGCCGCGTCGGCCTCCCCGCAAGCCCTACCAGCGCTTCCGTGTGCATGGAAGGCAATGAGCGGGCCCGGCTGGGCCGTCGCATGAATAAACCAGACTCAACCGGCGTCCAAAAGCATGGAGACAGGGTCCCAAGACTGGCTCAAACGCGCGCGTGAGGGCGACGCCGAGGCTTTCGCCCAGTCGTTTGAAGCTCTGCGACCGCTGGTGTACGCCGTCGCGGCGCGTTTGGCCGGTCCGGACGATGCTGAAGACGTGACCATGGAGACCTTCCTGCGGGCGTGGCAGGGGGTGCGGCATTTTGACGGGCGTGCTTCGCTGAAATCCTGGCTGTACCGGATTGCGCATAACTGCGCGATCGACTTCATCCGCCGCCGGCAGCGGCGACGGGAAGTGCCGCCGGAGACGGATGCGGAGGGGCGGGAACTGATTGAGGCCATGCCGGACAAATGTGCCGCGCACCCGGCCAGCCGGATGGAAGGCGCGGAGACACGGAACCTGGTGGAACGGGCTCTACGGCAACTGCCGGACGAGCACCGAGTGACGTTGATGCTGAGGTACAGCGATGGTTTGAGTTACGGCGAGATCGCGGCGGCCACGGGGGTGCCCATCGGCACGGTAATGTCGCGGTTGTTTAACGGCAAACGCAAGATGATGGGGATTTGGAGAAGCATGGATGAAGGGAGGCGGCCAGATGAAGAAAGCTAGGACCAGTTGGCGGCAGATCCGGTCCGTGCTGGCGGCCCATGGCGGCGCGCCCACACCGCGGGCGGCGGCGGAGTTCTGGGCCGATTTCCAGGCCCGCGTCTCACTCTATCCGCAGCCGGAAGCCGCCGTCCGGCCCGCACGCGCGCGCATGCCCTGGTTCTGGGCGCTGGGCGGCGCCGGCGCCACGCTCCTGTTGGCGGCGGCCGTGACGCTTGTGCTGCCGTTCGAGCGCCCTGGCGCAAACACGGGGGTGCTCTCCTATGAAGTTCCCGCCTCGCAAGGCGCCGTCATGATCTGGCGGGACGAAGCCACGGAGGCAACCATTTTATGGGTCACGGAGACTGGCACGGAAGCCAAGGAACCGATATGAGTGCCCGAGACATGGCTGGACGACCGGTAAGGCTGGCATTGCTGGCGGCCGTAATGTGCCTGGCGGCCGGCGCCGCCGGCGCGGAGACGTTGCGCATACGACTACTGCGCACCAGCCACGCCGATGGCGCCGTCGCGGCGGAGATACAGGATGTGATGCCGGCGCTGCGCAACAGTCTGGTCTTCAAGAGCTACTCCCTGATGGGCACAGCGCAGATGGCGCTGCCGGCCAACGGGGAAGCCGTGGGGCTCGGCGGCTACACCGTGACCTGCTCCGGAACCATGTCGCAACTGACCATCAAGGTCATGCGCGGCAAGTACGCCGTACTCGATACGGTAGCATCCATCCGGCACGGCCAGCCGCTGATCCTGGGCGGGTTCACCGGAGGCGGCGGCGGACAGGTGGTCTTCGTCTTTACGGTCCAGTAAGCGCCCTGCCCGTCAGACATTGAAGCGAATCTCGATGATGCTGTTCTCCGGCACCGGGAAATCGCGGTCCACCAGTTGCATGGCGCCCTTGGAGCGCGCCTCCTGCACGCTGTGGGCGGCCATGATGTCGTCGAAGCTGAAGACTTCGGCCTTGATGAAGCCGCGCGCCAGATCGGTATGGATGCGCCCGGCGCAGGTGACCGCGCTGGCGTTCCGCTCCACCAGCCAGGCGTGCACTTCGGGCTTGCCAACGGTGTAGAAGAACATCATGCCGGCCTTGTCGAGCACGGCGCGGCCGATGTCGTCAGTGGTGGGCGCGGCGTCGTCGCTCATGACGGTCGGCTTGAAGCTGAGCAGGCCGAAGGCGCGGACGGCATCGCGTTCCGCGTCCGTCAGCGTCAGGTCGCAGATCGGCTGCTGCCCTTCGAGCTGCCCCTGGCACTTGCGCAGCAGTGCCTTTTCGGCTTCGTCCGCGGTGCGTTCGAGCCGCGTCTCGATCTTCTCCATGTCGAGAATCAACAGGTCGAGAGCCTGCGAGCGCGCGATGGCAATGGCCTGCGCGCCCTCGAAATTGGCGCCGCAGAACTCAAAGTAATAGGGTACCAGCTTGGCCGGCTGGAACTTCTCGGCCAGCGCCGTGAAACGGCTGTCGCCGTACTTGATCTTGCCGTCCGTCAGGTTCAAACCCGCGTGTGCGATGCGCATACCGACGATTCCTTCCTGTCCTAACCGTGGAGGCGCATCATAGGCTATGGGCTCGCGGCCAGCAAGCGCGATTGAGGCCAAGCTTCCGGCATGGCCGGCAGCTTGCTAGCTTGGGGTGGAGAGCGTATATTCTTGGGCATTCCGGGCAATGGATGGGTTGCGCTTGTCATACTTCATCGAGAGAGCTTTGCGTTTCGCTATCCCCAGGCGTTTGATCTGCCTGGCATTGGGATGCGCGTGGACTACGGCGCAAGGCGGCACCGTGTGGCAACTGCCTCTGCCGGACAACGCTTCGTATCTCCCGGTTGTCGAGCTTGCCGGCTGGTCCGTTCCCGGCGTGTGCCTGTCCATGCAGGCTTCCCGCGAGGGGCTGCGTAATCCCGCGCACAACGACGCCCTGGCGGAGCATGATATTGCCGGCGGCACCGGCATCGCCGCCGCCGGCCGCGGCGTGAAGCTCACGTTGGTCGTGCGCGGAAATCAGGAACAGGCCGTGTGGGTCGGTGTGGGCAGTGATGACCTGGATGTCAACGGCCAGCTTGACGGGCTCGAGTGCCGGTTGATGGCGGGACTCGACCGCGGCCGCTGGGGACTACGTCCGCGCGGCCTGGGCGAGACCGTCTGGGCGCCGGCCTATCTGCACGCGGACGGCGGCGCCTGCACGCTGGAAGTGTCGGTAGCCGCGGACGGACACAACTTGACTGTGACCGTGGCGGACGCGGCCGGACGCCGTCGGCCGGAGGCCTTCGCCGGTTTCGATCCGGAGTGGGACGAGTCGCAAGCGGACGCTGCGTCGGAATGGCGGCTGGCACGCATCGAGACGCGCGGCGCGGGCTCGGAACTGCTGTCTTTGTCGCTGCGCCACGCTCACAGCGGCGTGCTGATCGTTCGCTGAGGGACGCACATGTTCCTGCGAAACCACATGCGACACGCGGAACGGAGCACGTCAGAGGAAGGGGTGGTTTGCGAGCGCAAGTATGTCGGCGCGGCAGCGTTGCATGACGCTGCGCTGTCGCTTCTCAGCCATCACTGCCTGCCCGATCCTTCCTATCCCTACGGGCAGATCGAGAGCATCTATTTCGACGACGAATGGCTGTCCAGCTTCTGGGAGAAGGCCAACGGTGACATCTTCAAACGCAAAGTCAGGGTGCGTTGGTACCCTTCCGGCTGTCCGGCAGGCGAAGGCAACATCGCCGCATTTCTGGAGATCAAGGACCGCAACGGCGCGACGCGATCCAAGCGACACGTCGGATTCTCCGCCGATGGCGCGCTGCTCAATGCCGGCGCACTCGAGGATGCGGCGCTGACGCGCATGCTTTACGAGCAAGCCGACAAAGCCGGATTGTCCCTGCCCATCGGCTTGACCCCCACGGTGAGCGTTCGCTACCATCGCCACCGGTTCATCTGTCCGTTGACAGGCACGCGTGTGTGTCTGGACAGCCGGATCCATTCGGGCCGCGCCAACTTCAACCGTTTTGCCGACACGAGCAGGCTGGATGCCGACCTGGCGGTGTGCGAAGCCAAGAGCTTTGCCGGCGACTGCTGGACCTGGAGCGACGCGTTGGCCCGGCTCGGCTTCAGGCCTCGCAGCTTCTCCAAATACGGCTTTTTCATGGAAGCGCGGCTTCAGTAAGGAACAGAGACAATGCGCAAGCTTAGCATGCTGGATTCGTTGCAGGCCTACGAACAGGTCTCGGAACACCTGAGTCTGGAGATTTTCGCGGTCGCGCTGCTGGTGTCGCTGGCGTCGTCCCTGGCCGCTGCTTTTCTATACCGGTGTTTCTACGAGGGACGCGGCACCGGCAGCCATGTGTCGCGGGCCTTTCCCCTGCTCGGCCTCTCGATCACAACGCTCTTCGTGTGCATTCAGATATCCATCCCGCTTTCCCTGGGCCTGCTGGGGTCGCTCTCGATTATCCGTTTCCGCACCCCGATCAAGGAACCTGAGGAAGTCGGCTTCATCATGTTGGTGATCGCGGCGTCCATCGCCGCGGCGACCTACAACTTCGCGTTCCTGGCGCTGCTCTACCTGTTTGCGCTGGCGAGTCTGTTGCTGGTGCGCGGCTTCCGGTCGCTGGGCATCCTGAAGCGGGATGGGCTGCTGGTAATCGCCCTGCCCGCTTCCGAAGATGGCGCGGCGTCGCTGACGCCGCTATCCGACGTGTTGCGGCGTCATGTGCGTCGCCATGCTGTGCAGAGCGTTGCCACCTGCGACGGCCGAACCAGCATCCAGGTGACCTTCTCGGGTTTGCTGACCGACTCGCTGCGACTGCAGTCCGAACTGACCAAGGCCATGCCGATACAGGCCGTCAACGTCTTCCTTGACCGTCCGGCAGGGCTCAGGTGAAATGCGCTCGCGTTTCCCGAGTTCGGTTGCCCTGACGCTGGCCGGCGTCGCCGTGTTGCTCGCGCTGGTTGCTCCTTACGGCGCCTGGCGCGATGCCGCCCTGCGGTCGGCTGCGCGCAAGGAACTGCGGCTGAAGGAGGCGTTGGTCAGGCAACACGGTTTGCGTCACTTGTTCGACTTCGACGCGCCCGGCGTGTGCGAATGGGTTACGGGCGCGCAGGCGCTGTGTCCGGGCACGGTCAGCGTTCCCGGGCGACATGGAGCGGCACGCAAGTTCGATGGCCGCGATCGGACCTTCATCGAGACTCCCCTGACTTGGCGCAAACTGGGCGGAACCTTCACACTGGCGCTCTGGGTCCGTGTGGACGGACGCAACGCCGATCAGGATATTCTCTGCAGCTCCGGGGAAGGGCTGCGCACGGGATTGCGTTTGGAGGGCGGACGCATGACTTTCGATCTGCCTTCGATCCCCAGGCAGTCCTTTTCCTATCCGTTCGACAAGCACCGCGAGTTTGTGCATCTGGCGATTGCGGTAGACAGCGCCAGCGGCACGGTCGAGATCTTCGAGAACGGCGTGTCCAAACAGGCCGGCCGGATTGCGCGGGACTTCTCCATGCCCAACTTGAACGTGGCGATCGGCAAGCCGATCTGGTACGCCACGCGTCATCCCTTCGCGGGCGCGGTTGACGATCTCTCCATCTGGTCCCGACCGCTGACGGCTGGCGATATCGGCCGCCTGTCTGCGAGCCGCCATGGTACCACGCGAACGCTCTCGCGTCCGCGTGCGTATGCCTCATGGCGCCTTTCCCTGGCAGTGGCCGACCGGTGCCGGCGCTTGGAAAACTGCCAGGACCCGCTCAAGGTCGCGCCGCGCCTGTTCGCCGGCAGGCGCGCGACGACGGCGCTGCCGGAAATCCACCTCATCATGTCGGACAAGCCCCGGCGCAATCTCATCGAAGACCACTGGCGTAGCCGCGCTTCAGGTCGCCGAACACAGGCAGCCGCCCGGGCCCGTCCCATCTACGTGGCCTGTCGCGGAACGGTTCTGCCCGCAACGATTTGTCTCGCCGGCACCGACACCGAGTACCCCGATGCGCAGCGTCCCGGATATCTGCTGCGCCTGGAGGACGACGGCGCGCTGATGGGCACCGCCGCGTTGGCGTTGACGCCGCCGGAAAGCGGCGGTTGGCTGATGCCGATTACCGACTCGCGGCTGCGCGCGAGTCTCGGGTTGCCGTTCGTTTCCAACGGGTTGTGCCGCCTACGCATCAACGGACGCATACAGGGCATTTACGTTTTCTCGGACGACGTCCATGCCGGGATGCTTCCCGGCGACGGCCCCACCCTATGCACACCTTCGGCGCGTTCGCAAGCACAGTGGCGCACGGCGTTGCATCGCGAAATGCGGCCTTCACGGGAGTTCTCCGCCAGCCGTCTGATGTGGCCGGTACCGGAGTCCGGCATACGGGATCTTCACGCGGTGACGCAGCGCGACTTCGGCGACCTCCTGCTGCACGACCTCTGCAGTCCACTCTGCTTCGATGAGATCGCCCGCGCCCTGCGCTCCGACTGCCGGCGCGTATCCGCCTACTGGCCGTCGGCGCCGGGAGAATCGCCGGCGGCGCGCGCGGCTGCATTCCTCGACGAGTTCATGGTTCTCGGAAACAACGTCTCGCCATTCCGCCTTGTCGAACCGCTCGACCTCGAGCGCTTGCGCCTGCCGGAAGTGCAACTCTCCTGGCGCAGCACGAACCCCGAAGTGCTTGACGATCGCGGGCAAGTGCGCCGTCCGCCGGCCGGCGCGGCGCCGGCCGGCGCAAACCTCGTCGCAACCATAACCGACGGCCGCTTGTCACAAGAACGCACGCTGCGATTCCGCGTCATGCCAAGGGAGGTTGCCTTACCGACACTGCTGCTTTATGTCAATCAGACCGTAGGCAAAACACGACGTGTAGACGCCGTCGTGGAGGTGTGTGAGGCCGGCGACGACCATCCGACGCGCAGGCTAACGGCCACGCAGGGCGGCCGCGGAGGCCTCAGCCACAGGGGCAACTCCAGCTACTGGTACGCGAAGAAACTGCTGCTCCTGAAGACCGACACTCCGCACAGGCTGCACGGCGACACGAACAGCCTGTACCTGCCAACCATCAACTCGTTCCAGGATCCCACCTTCGTGCGCAACCGGTTGGCCAACGAGATATTCGACACCATGACCGGTCTGCGCGCGGCGCCCGCGTCGCGCGCGCCACGCGTCCGTCCGGCAGAGATCTTCGTAAACGGCCGTTATCTCGGCCTCTTCGAACTCGGCACGCGCATAGATCCGGATATTCTGTCCGCGACACCCGACGCGGACCAGGCAGATGACGACGAATCGCGCTGGATTGTCTACCGCCACGAGACCGTGCGGCCTCGCGAACCGGGCATGCGAGTCGCCTTTCCGGCGCCGCGCCACGGCCTGTTCATGGCACCGTACCTTGAACTCGAAAAGCTGCTGTCGCGTCCCGCCGCCCCCGGTTGGCCCGAGCAACTGATGCGCATGGTGGACGTGAAGGGCATGGCCGACTATCAGTTGCTCCTGAATCTCTTCCAGAACGTCAACGGCGCGCCTTTCGATTTCGCCATGCACGAGGCGCTGGTCTATGACCGCGAACGGCATATCTTCACGCATGTGCCATGGGACTTCGACACGTCGGCGGGCAGCGGGGAGTGGCAGTGGATTGCCAACCAAACGATGCGCCGCTGCGAAACGGAGCTTCCCGGCTACGGCACGCTGCTGTCCGAAAGTTGGACGCGACTACGTGGCGGCGCGCTGGCCACGGATGCGCTGCTGTCGCGGCTGAACAGCCTGGCCCAGGGCATGGAAGGCTATGCGCGGTGGGATTACGAGCGTTGGCAGTATGTCGCCCCGCAATCGTACGGCCAACACTTGCGCACGCTGACGGCCGCCCTCACCAACAGCCTCGCGCACATTGACGCGCGTCTGACGAACACGGGTAATTGACCCTCAGAGGGACAAACTGCCCGCCAAACACGCGAAACAGCACGAAAAATACGCACCTGTCTCATTTCGCGCCTTTTCGCGTCTTTCGTGGGCAATATTCACCGCAACATTCCCATTGCCACCGGCATGTTGAGTCTGCGCGGGCGGTTCTGCTATTATTCAAACGCTTCCCACACCTAAGGACCGCACGCAAAGTGCGCCTTGCGACGTTCTTGACTTTGAGGCCGCGCGAACATGATCCTGGTTTGTCCGAAATGAAAATTCCCGGCTGTCTATGGTCGGCCATCGCCATGCTTGGCGCACTCTCAGTGGTGCCGCCGAATGTGCGTGCGGCGGAGGTGGCAGGGCCGCCATGGGCAAGAAATTGGAGCGCCTATTCGCGACAGGCCTATCTGAGCGGTGCCGACAGCGATTGGGACGGACTCAACGACGCTGAGGAGGAAATGGGCCTGGTTCTCTGGGGCGAGGCCGACAGCAACGACTGTGCGTGGATCGGAGGCGCAGGCGCGAGCGTCGTGACCGAATGGAGCTGGTGCGGCGTTGACGACGATGTGCAGCCGCTGGCGTTGCCGTTCGCCTTCACTTGGGGCACGCAACAATGGTCGCGTATCTGGGCCGGGGTAAATGGCACGCTTGGTTTCGGACGCGGGCAGCCGTCACCATGGTCGCGCCCGCTGCCGTCGGCGGCAGCCGGACCATACCCATTCTTCGCGATCTGCTGGAGTCAGCTCTACCTGGATCCGGCCGTTGGCGGTCAGGTCTGGATCCGCCAGCCGAGCACACAGGGCGTGGCGGTCTGCTGGGAGAACCTGCACGCAAGCAACGCCGCCAACTCGCGGATATCCTTTCAGTCCGAACTGCGCCGCAACGGCGAGATGATCTGGCGCTATCGCGACCTTGATGGCGGCGCCGGCGCGGCGCCGGCGGGCATCGCCGGCCTGCAACGCGACGGCCGCGGTTGGTGGATACCTTCGGCCAGCCTGCAGTCGAACCTGGCGCTGCGCGTGGCCGCTCTGAACGGGCTCTCATCCGCCAATGCCGACAGCGACGGCGACGGCATCCCCGACGGCATCGAGTTCCGCTACTTCACGCCGGCGCGTCCGGGCGCGCCGCATCTCGATCCTGCCGTGCCCGACAACCCTGGCGATATTGACCGCGATGGTCTGGACGTCATCGGCGAGTACCTGCACGGCGGACTGGACCCCTTCTATTGGGACAGCGACGGCGACATGTTGAGCGACGGCTACGAAGTCGGCGCGCGGCTGCTGGCCTACGATGCCACCGGCATCCATGGAACATACGGCGATGCCGATGGCGATGGCGTGACCAACCTGACCGAACGACTCCACTGTTCGCAAGCACGGCTGGCCGACAGCGATGGCGATGGCTACAGCGATGCTACGGAGATCGCTGTCGGCGGCTCCCCGTCCGGCACCGGCGCGGTGGTTTCGGCGACGTGGCTGGCGCCGGTGCGACTGACGCTCGGCGATCCAGGGCTGGATGGCGCCACCGAGGCTTACGAGATGCGCATCGAACCGCTCTCCGGCGACAACCGCCGTTTCGTCTTCCAGAAC
>JAQULY010000067.1 GCA_028718445.1 Kiritimatiellia bacterium | reverse complement strand
TGCGGCGGCGGGCAGAACCATCGCTTCGGTCTGTATGACCGTATCCTGATCAAGGACAACCACCGCCGCCTCTGGGCCGGGGGCGACCCCACGCGGCTGGATCTGGCCGTGAACGCGGCGCGTCGGCGGTTTCCGAAGCTGGCGGTAGAGATCGAAGTGGAGACACTGGAGGAGTTGCGGAGCGCCCTGCGCGCCAGGCCCGAGTGGGTGCTGCTGGACAACATGACCTGCGAGTTGATGCGCACCTGCGTCGAACAGTGCCGTGGTTTGGCGCGTACCGAGGCCTCGGGCGGGATCACGTTGGAGCGCGCGCACGAGGTCGCGGCGACGGGCGTGGACGCCATCTCGTTGGGATGCCTGACGCACTCGGCGCCGGCCGTAGACTTGTCCCTGGAATGGTTGGCGGTGCAAGGGTAGGGATGGCATGGCGGTGCTGGTCATAGATGTCGGCAACAGCTCGACCACGCTGGCGCGTTATCAGGCCGGCCGGGTGTCACGCGTCGTCGCCGTTAAAGGCGGCATCCGGGCGGCGCCCGAAGCATGCCGCGTGGCGCTGCGTCAGGCGGCCGCGGGCAAGCCCCCGGCTGGGGTCATGCTGGCGTCGGTGGTGCCGGCCGTCAATGCCGCCTGGCAGCGGTTGGCGCGCCGCGAGACCGGCTTGATGCCGACGGTGTTAAGGCACGACTTGCGTCTGCCCGTGCGTCTGGACTACCTGCATCCCGAGACCACCGGTGCGGATCGTCTGGCCAACGTGGCCGCCGCCGTGGTGCGCTACGGCGTGCCCGCGATGGTGGTGGACATCGGCACGGCCGTGACCTACGACCTCATTTCGTCCGACCGCCGCTTTTTCACGGGCGCGATCGGTCCCGGGCCGGAAATCCTGGCGCGGGCGCTGCACGATTACACGGCGCAACTGCCGCTGCTGGAGTGGTGGCGCCGTCGCCCGCCGCGCGTCCCCAAGGACACCGACGGCGCCATGAGTTATGGGATAGAGGCGTCTTTTTGCGGCACGTTGCGCGAAACAGTGATACGTTTACTGCCGCTGCTGGGCAAAGGGGCGCGACTGATCGCCACCGGCGGATTCGCGCGCCGCTTCGTCCCGCCGCTGGGGATGGATTTCGTCATAGACCCTAACCTGACCCTGTTTGGCCTCGGTTGGCTGCACGACTACCAGACGGAACAATGAAAACGATGCAAATACACAACTACGCAGTAATTCTGGCGGGAGGCAAGGGCGAACGCTTCTGGCCACTGAGCACCGCCGCCCGCCCGAAGCAATTCATTTCGCTCTTCGGCGGCCGGCCCCTGCTGACGCTGGCGCTGGAGCGTCTGGAAGGGGTTGTGCCGCTGGAACGCACCCTGATCATAACGTCGGAAGACCTCATTCCGGCAACCGCCGAAGCCGCGCGCGGTCTGCCCGCCGGCAACATCGTCGGCGAGCCCTGCGGACGCGACACGGCCGCGGCCTGCGCCCTGGCCTGCGGGCTGGTGGCGGCGCGCGATCCCGATGGCGTGGTGGCGATCCTCACGGCCGACCATCTGATGGCCGATATCGAGACCTTCCGCCAGACGCTGCGCGACAGCTTCACCGCGGCGGCGGACGGACGCAATATCGTCACCATCGGCATCCCGCCGGCTTTTCCCGCCACCGGTTTCGGTTATATCGAAGCGGGCGAGGCGCTGGATACCCGTACGGTGACGCGCTTCAGCCGCGCGCGCCGCTTCGTGGAGAAGCCTGACCTGTCCACGGCGACACGGTACGTCGAGAGCGGCCAGTACTGCTGGAACGGCGGCATGTTCATCTGGCATGTCAAGACCATGCGCGCGGCGCTGGAACGTTTCGTGCCGGAACTCCTGGCGCTGGTTGACGCCACGTCCGATGGCGGGACGGGCGAAGAGCTGGGTGCGCGGCTGTCGCCGGTCTACGCCGGTCTGCCGAAGATATCGGTGGACTACGCCGTAATGGAACGCGCCGACAACATCGTCATGGCGTGGGGTTCGTTCGGATGGGACGATGTCGGCACCTGGCCGGCGGTGGCCGGACATTTCGCGCCGGACGCCGACGGCAACGTGACGATCGGCGCCTGCGAAACGCTTGATGCCGGCGGCAACGTGGTGGTGTCCGAGGAGCGCCTGACGGCGCTGATCGGTGTGCGCGACCTGGTGGTGGTGCATTCGGGCAACGCCACCTTGATCTGCCCGCGCGACCGGGCGCAGGAAGTCAAGCAGTTGGTGCAACGCCTGGCGCGCCGGCCCGACGGCGGGAAATATCTTTGAACGCGGTTGCGCGACGTTTCCGACTGACGATCGCCTATGACGGCACGAACTACGCGGGCTGGCAGGTGCAGCCGCGCCATGTGACGGTGCAGCAGACGATCGAGACGGCGCTCGCGGCGATCGTCGGGCACCCCTGCAAGCTGCACGGGAGCGGACGCACCGACCAGGGCGTGCATGCTGTCGGCCAGGTGGCGCACGTGGACCTGGTCACGCGCATGGACGCCGGCGCGGTGCGGCGCGCGCTGAATGCGAGGTTGCCGCCCGACGTGCGGATCGTGCGTTGCGCCAGGGCGGCGGCCGATTTTCACGCGCGCCGCGGCGCCAGCTCCAAGGAATATCGCTATTTCATCTGGAACGACGCGACCATGCCGCCACACCGCCGGCTATACACGGCCCACGCGATTCGTCCGCTGGATTTGGCGGCTATGCGGGCGGCCGCGGTGTTTTTCGTGGGGCGGCACGATTTCGCCGCCTTCATGGCGAATCCCAATCGCGCGGTGGAATCCACGGTGCGCACGATCGCGGACTTTACACTCGCGCGGCGCGGGCGGGAGATATGCTGCCGCGTGCGCGGCGACGGGTTTCTATACAAGCAGGTTCGCAGCATGGTCGGCCTGCTGCTGCGTGTCGGCGCGGGCGCCGAGCAACCGGAGGCGGTGTCGGATCTACTGAAAAGCGCGGCTCCGCGTACGGCGCGCGTCCCAAGCGCGCCGCCGCAGGGGCTGTTTCTGTGGAGAGTGTGGTACTAGGTGGAGCATCAATGAAAGTCACGAAGGCAGTCATTCCGGCGGCGGGTTTCGGCACGCGTTTTCTGCCCGCCACCAAGTCGCAGCCCAAGGAGATGCTGCCGGTCGTGGATACGCCGGTGATCCAGTACGTCGTGGAAGAGGCGGTGGCTTCCGGCATCACCGACATTCTGATGGTCATCGGGCGCGGCAAGCGCGCTATCGAGGAGCACTTTGACCGCAGCTTCGAACTGGAGTGGGAACTGGAGGCCAAGGGGAAGATGGCCGAATTGGAGACCATTCGCCGCATTTCCGACCTGGCCAACATCCACTTTGTCTGGCAGAAGCAAATGCTGGGGTTGGGCGATGCCGTGCGTTGCGCCCGCGCGCACGTGAACAACGAACCTTTCGCCGTGCTGCTGGGGGACACGCTGATGCAAGCCAGGGTGCCGGCCACGCGACAGTTGCTGGAGGTGCATGCGCGTTACCACGCCTGCGTGGTGGCCCTGGAAGAGGTGGCTCCGGCGAAGGTCAGCAGTTACGGCGTGATCGCCGGCGAGCGCCTGGACGGCCGCGTCTGGCAAGTGCGCGATCTGGTGGAGAAGCCGCGCCCGGAACAGGCGCCCTCGCGCATGGCGGTCGCCAGCCGGTATGTGCTGGTGCCCGAGATTTTCGAGGCGCTGGACCGGGTGCGTCCGGGCAAGGGCGGCGAAATCCAGTTGACGGATGCCTTGCGTCTGCTGACGCACTCGCAAGCCATGTACGGGTGCCAGGTGGACGCGGTCCGGCACGACGCCGGTAACAAGCTGGACTTCATCAAGACCAACATTCTCTACGCCCTGACGCGGCGTGACCTGCGTGCCGCGTTGGGTGACTTCATCCTGGAACAGGCCGAGCAGGTGCGCAAGTCGCGCGGCGATGCCTGAACTGGTTGATTTTATTCGAGGTTCAGCGTTTCAGCGGGTCGTTAAGGACCTGGCGGGCTACTCGTCCGCCAACTGCAGCAGGTAGCGACCGTAATCGTTGTTCTTCATGGCCGAGCCCTGGGCGCGAAGTTGTTCCTTGCCGATGTAGCCGTGACGGAAGGCGATCTCCTCCAGGCAGGCGATCTTCAGTCCCTGCCGCGCCTGAATGGTCTCGACGAAATTGGAGGCCTGCAGCAGCGACTCGTGCGTGCCGGTGTCGAGCCAGGCCACACCGCGCCCAAGCAACATCACCTGCAGACGCTGCTCGCGCAGATACACAAGGTTCAAGTCGGTAATCTCAAGTTCGCCGCGCGGCGAAGGCTTGAGGGCCGCGGCGATGCGAACCACGTCACTGCCATAGAAATATAGGCCCGGGACGGCGAAATTGGACTTGGGCTGGCGCGGTTTCTCCTCAATCGAGATTACCGAGCCTCGCGCGTCGAACTCCACCACGCCGTAGCGCTCGGGATCGGCCACGCGATAACCGAAAATCAGCCCGCCTTGCTGCATCCGTCCGGCCTCCGCCAGCACGGAGGTCAGCCCGTGCCCGTGAAAGATGTTGTCGCCCAGCACCAGTGCGACCGGTTCGTCGCCGATGAAGTCGCGGCCGATGATGAACGCCTGGGCGAGACCCTCGGGGCGCGGCTGCTCGGCGTAGGCGAAGCGCACGCCCAGGTTTTCGCCGCTGCCCAGCAACTCGCGGAAACGCGGCAGGTCCTGGGGCGTGCTGATGATCAGGATGTCGCGAATCCCGGCCAGCATCAGCGCCGACAGCGGGTAGTAAATCATGGGTTTGTCATAGATCGGGAGCAACTGCTTGCTGACCACGCGTGTGATCGGATACAGTCTTGTGCCAGAACCGCCCGCCAGTACTATGCCCCGCATATGTCGTCTCCGGATTTGCCCGCCTGTTGCCCTGCGCCTACGGTGGAGCGTGGCGGATGCACGCATGATGTCAGATCGCGACGGCGCGAGGCAAGCACGGATGCGGCAGCCGCTGCCCATCGCATGCTGCAAGTTCACAGGTAAGTAACAAAGCCACACTCCATGAGTGCACTGGCCGCCATCCGCATGTCATCCAATGGAGAATCAACATGGTTCCCAAGAACACGATCTGTCTCTGGTACAACGGCGCCGCCTTGGACGCCGCAGAGTTCTACGCCAAGACGTTTCCGGACAGTGCGGTGGGTAAAGTCCTGCGCGCGCCCGGCGATTATCCATCAGGCAAGCGGGGCGACGTCCTAGCGGTCGAGTTCACAGTGATCGGCATTCCTTGCCTCGGACTGAACGGCGGCCCTGCGTTCACGCACAGCGAAGCTTTCTCGTTCCAGGTTGCAACCGATGACCAAGCTGAAACCGACCGCTTGTGGAAAGCGATCGTGGACAATGGCGGTCAGGAGAGCGCCTGCGGGTGGTGCAAGGACAAATGGGGCTTATCCTGGCAGATTACGCCGCGCGCGCCCACTGCCGCAATCGCCGATCCCGATCGACACGCAGCCAAGCGCGCTTTCGATGCGATGATGCGGATGGGGAAAATCGACATCGCGGCCATCGAGGCGGCCCGGCGCGGCTGATGCTCAGGTGTTCAGCTTTCGGGCATTTCTGGGCGGCACCGTTTCGGGTATAGTCTGACGGCATGGAACGCAGCGCAGATGATAGGCGGGGGCTGCAACTCCCCCGCGTAATTTTCGGCACGAGTTGCCTGGGCAACCTCTACAAGGTCATTCCTTACGAGGAGAAACTGGCGACGGTCCGGGCATTTTTCGCCAACGGTGAACCCCGGGTGTTGCTGGACTCGGCGGGCAAGTACGGCGCGGGACTGGCGTTGGAGATCATCGGGCGCGCGCTGAGGGAGCTCGGTGTCCCGCCGGAGGCGGTGGCGATCAGCAACAAACTCGGCTGGCGCCGTGTGCCGCTGCGCGGCCCGGAACCAACCTTCGAGCCCGGCGTCTGGGAGGGACTGGAGCACGATGCCGAGCAGGCCATCAGCCATGACGGCATCCTGGTCTGCTGGGAGCAGGGCAATGCCCTGTTGGGCTCGCCCTACCGTCCCAACCTGGTCTCGGTTCACGACCCGGACGAGTTCTTGGCCCGCGGCGGCAGCAGGGAGGACTTGCGCGGGGCCTACCAGGCGCTGGCCGAGCTGAAAAGCCGCGGCGAGGTGCGGGCCGTGGGCGTGGGGTCCAAGGACTGGCACGTCATTCGCGAGATCGCCGGGATGGTGGATCTTGACTGGGCCATGCTGGCCTGCAGCCTCACTGTGATGAGCCATCCGCCGGAATTGCTCGATTTCATTGCGGAATTGCACCGCCGCGGCGTGACCGTGATCAACTCCGCGGTCTTTCATTCGGGCTTTCTGACCGGAGGCGCCTATTTTGACTACCGCGCGCCCGAGCCGGAGCACTTCGCCTGGCGCGCGCGTTTCTGGGAAGTCTGTGCCCGGCACACCGTGTCGCCGGCCAGCGCCTGCGTCCAGTTCGGCCTGGCCGTGCCCGGGGTGGTCAGCGTGGCGCTGAACACCTCCAGCCACAAACGCGTTCCTGAGAATGTCGCCCTGGGACGCGCGCACATCCCCGCCGCCTTCTGGCGCGATATGAAGGCCGCCGGCCTCATCTCCAAAGCTTTTCCATTCCTCGGCGTATAGGCACCGGCATGCAAGTTGACGCGCACCACCACCTATGGCGTTACACGCCGGCGGAGTTCGACTGGATTGACGACGGCATGGCCGCCATCCGCAGGGATTTTCTGCCCGACGATCTGCGCCCGGCCTTGACCGCGGCCGGCATCGCCGCGACCGTCTGCGTTCAGGCACGGCAAAGTCTGGAGGAAACTGACTGGCTGCTCGAACAGGCGCGGGCAAATCGCTTCATCGCCGGTGTCGTCGGTTGGGTGCCGCTGGCCGCCCCGACCGTCTCGCGCGACCTGGAGCGGCTGACAGGCAACGGGCTGCTCAAAGCGGTCCGCCACGTGGTCCAGGGCGAGCCAGCTGGTTTCCTGCGCGATCCAGCCTTCAACCGCGGCGTGGCCCTGCTGGAGAAATGCGGGCTGGCCTACGACATCCTGATCTACGCGTGGCAGATCAAGGAGGCCGTTGAATTCGTGGACGCCCATCCGCGGCTGACCTTCGTGCTGGACCACATTGCCAAGCCCAATATCCGTGGCGGCGAGCTGTCGCCCTGGCGCGAGGATATCCGGCGCCTGGCGCAACGGCCTAACGTCTGCTGCAAGCTCTCCGGCATGGTGACGGAGGCGGACTTCGCCGCCTGGACGCCCGACACGCTGCGTCCCTATTTCGATGTGGTGCTTGAAGCGTTCGGCCCGCGACGGCTGCTCTTCGGCTCGGACTGGCCTGTATGTTTGGCCGCCTGCGACTATGCCGCATGGGCCGACATCGTGCGGGACTTCATCCGAGACCTTACCGTTGCGGAACAGCAAGGCGTTATGGGCGGCAACGCTGTCCGCATATACAAGCTCGTCCAAGACAAGTCCAGGACTTGACCGTCGCGGCACGGCAGAGCATCATGAACAGCAACGTCATTCCCGGCCACACACCCAAAGTCCCGATTACATGAAAGCACTCTACATTACCAATCCCGGCCGGACCGAGATTCGGGATATTCCCGTGCCCGTTCCGAAGGACGACGAAGCCCTGCTGCAGGTGAAGATGGTTGGGTTCTGCGGATCGGACCTGAACACCTACCGCGGTCGCAACCCGATGGTGACGCTGCCGCGCATACCCGGGCACGAAGTGGCGGCCGAAGTCGGCGCGGTGGGCAAGGGCGTTCCGGCTTCGATCAAACCGGGTATGCCGGTGACCGTCTCGCCATATACCAACTGCGGCGCCTGCCCCTCATGCCGGCGCGCGCGTCCGAATGCCTGCCAGTTCAATCAGACCATGGGCGTGCAGCGCGACGGCGCCATGACGGAATACGTCTGCGTTCCCTGGGGCAGGCTCTACCATTCGCCCAAGCTGTCGCTGAAGGAACTGGCCATCGTCGAGCCGCTGACCGTGGGCTTTCACGCCGCGGCACGCGGCGAGATCAAGCCGGGCGACAAGGCGGTCGTGTTCGGTTGCGGCGCGATCGGGCTGGGCGCGGTGGCCGGCGCCGCCTGGCGGGGGGCGGAGACCATTGCCGTGGATATTGACGCGGCCAAACTGGAAGTGGCCCGCCAAGTGGGCGCCGCGCATGTGATCAACTCGTCCAAACAAGACATTCACGCCGCGCTGACGGAACTGACCCGCGATGGCCCGGACGTGGTCATCGAGGCGATCGGTCTGCCGGCGACCTTCAGGGCGGCGGTGGAAGAGGTGGCGTTCAGCGGGCGCGTGGTCTATATCGGCTACGCCAAGGAGCCCGTGGCTTACGAAACCAAGCTCTTTGTCCAGAAAGAGTTGGACATTCGCGGCTCGCGCAACGCCCTGAACGACTTCACTGATGTGATTGCCATGCTTGAACGCGGCCAGTTCCCCGCGGCGGCGCTGATCTCCAGCGTGGTCAGCCTGGCGCACGCCGGCGAAGCCCTGGAGGCGTGGAGTCGCGATCCTGGCCAGGTACGCAAGATACTGGTGGACATGTCCGCATGAGGGTAAGCCAATATGAACAGTAAGGAACGGTGCTTGGCGGTCCTGCGAGGCGAGCAGCCCGATCGGACGCCGGTGTTTCCGCTGCTGATGTCCTTCGCCCAGAAGCGGGCGGGCATCAGCTATCGCGAGTTCGCGACCGACGGCATGGCTCTGGCCGAGGCGCAATGCGCGGTGCGCCGGCGCTTTCCGGTAGATGCCCTCACCGCATGTTCGGATGCCTACCGCATCGCCGCCGACCTGGGCGCCGAGATGGTCTTTCCTGATGACAAGCCGCCCTTTGCCAGTCTTCCCCTGGTGCATTCGGCCGCCGATCTGCGCCGGCTGGGAAAGTGCGATCCGGCCGCGGCGGGGTCGCGCATGGCCGATCGCGTGCGCGGCGTCCGGGCGATGGCGCGGAACGTGGGCAACGAGTGTCTGGTGCTTGGCTGGGTGGACATGCCCTTTGCCGAGGCCTGCTCGCTGTGCGGCGTCAGCGAGTTCATGATCATGCTGGTCGAGGAGCCGGAACTGGCTCATGCCGTCCTCGATTTTCTGACCGGCATCGTCATTGACTTCGGTCTGGCGCAGGTCGCGGCCGGAGCTCCCATGATTGGCGCCGGCGATGCCGCGGCGTCGTTGATCTCGCGCGCCCAGTATGTCGAGTTCGCCTTGCCTCACGAGCGGCGCGTGATCGAGGCCGTGCATGCGGCGGGCGCCATGGTCAAGCTGCACATCTGCGGCAACACCGCGCATCTGCTGGGCGACATGGTCGCGTCCGGCGCCGACCTGTTCAACGTGGACCACATGGTGCCCTTCGAGGCCGCATGTCAGTCCTATGGCCGCGCGGGCTTGAGTTTCAAGGGCAATCTGAACCCGGTGGCCGATCTTTTCCAGTCCACGCCGGAACGGTGCGCGGCGCGGTGCAATGAGCTGATGCTCCGTGCGGCGGGCTTGCGTTACATGCTCAGCCCCGGGTGCGAGGTACCCGGCGAGACCGATGACGCGATCTTCATGGCCTTCTGCAGCGCGCCGCAGGCAATGGGTCAGTGAGACAGGGGTGCGAGTGGGGTGCATGTGAGCAGGAGTGATCTGTTGGGCGTGCCATGAGGAATGGGAGGCGTAGCACGGAGGCGGCGCGGATCGGGCCGGAAAGCCGTCGCGTGATCATGGGCCGGCTGCGCCGCCCCCGCTTCCTTGCATCCGACCCATGCTGACGCGCCGTTTTCCGGTAACCCCGATCCGCACCGCGCTTGCCCCCGGCGGCGGGACCCGGGTACGTCGCTCGGTTTAGGAGCCGCCGCCGGGACGCTGACGGGCAGCGCCGACACCCCGGCCGGAGCGCTTTCTCACGGAGTCAGGCGCAGTCACATGTCTCTCACGCTCACATGCACCCCACTCGCGCCCGCATCTCACTGACTCATTACCGCGCAGAACGCCCCAACTTGACGCCATCGGGTCATCAAGGTACATTTATTTTCATGTTGTCATGCGCTGCGCCGTGCGCCTGCCGGCGCGAACGAGAGCCGCCGCGCCATCTACGGGCGTTCGCGGCTTTTGACGTTTGACGGCAGCCGGTACGCGCCGGCAGGGCGCCTGGTCGGCGGTCAGGCGTGGCGCAGTCTGGAAGCGAGCGAGTAAATGTCCCGAAAAGCAATACACCCGATGGCCGCGGCCCTGAATGGCGAACTGGCCGCAGGCGGCAGCCCGCTGCCGGAGATGTTGTCGGCGAAAGGGCTGCGGGCCTACTTTCCGATGCGCGGCATTCTCGGACAGAGCGCCGAGGCC
The DNA here is from genome assembly GCA_028718445.1 of Kiritimatiellia bacterium. Lineage (GTDB taxonomy): Bacteria > Verrucomicrobiota > Kiritimatiellia > RFP12 > JAAYLN01 > JAQULY01. The sequence goes on along the minus strand of JAQULY010000067.1, from coordinate 5,285 downwards.
AGGAATTGCGAGATTAATGCCACGATCGGCACGGCCTTCGAGGAGGATGGCAGCGCGCTGTGCCTTGAGTGCCTGGAATCAATGCTGCGCTTGCCTTCCCACGCTTTTCTGTATGCACCGAGTGCGGGTGTGCCGGAACTGCGCAAAGCCTGGCGCGAGATGCTCGATCTCAAGAACCCCTCCCTGCGCGGCCAGAAGTGCAGTCTGCCGGTGGTGACACATGCGCTGACGCATGCCTTGAGCGTGGCCGGCCAGTTGCTGGTTGACCCGCGCGACAAGATCATCCTGCCGGACCTGTACTGGGACAACTATGAGTTGCTCTTTGATGAAGGCTGCGGCGCGTCGCTCCAGACCTTCCCCACCTTCGTGAAGGGAGGCTTCAACGTGGCCGCGATGGCGAAGCGGCTGTTGGCGCCGGGTGACAAGAAGGTGCTGCTGCTCAATTTCCCCAACAATCCCACGGGTTACACCGCCACCGATACGGAGGCGCACGCGATCCGGGACGCCATACTGCACGCGGCCGAGGCCGGCAAACGGGTGGTGGTCATTCTCGACGACGCCTACTTCGGACTCGTGTACGCGCCGGGCGTGCGCTCCGAGTCGCTCTTCCCCGATCTGGCCGGACTGCATCCGCGCGTCCTGGTGGTGAAGCTGGACGGCCCGACCAAGGAAGATTATGTCTGGGGCTTCCGCGTCGGTTTTATGACCTTCGGCATGCAAGGGGCGGAAGACATCCACTACCGGGCGCTGGAAGCCAAGGCCGCGGGGTTGGTGCGCGCCACCATCTCCAGCGCCAGCAACATCGCTCAGCAACTGCTGTTGCAGGCCTATCGCGATCCCGCCTATGCGGCGCAGAAAGCCGGCAAGTTCGCGATACTGAAGGCGCGCTACGACCGCATCCGGGAGTTGCTGGCGGCGCATCCCGAATATGCCGGGGCGTTCGAGCCGATGCCCTTCAACTCCGGCTACTTCATGTGCGTCAGGCCGATCGGCGTTGACGCCGAGGCTGTGCGCAAGCGCCTGCTGACGGAATACGGGACGGGCACGATCGTGCTCTCCGGCCTGCTGCGGCTGGCATATTCAAGCGTGCCGCTGGCGCGCCTGGACGCGCTGTTCGCCAATCTGTACCAGGCCATCCGCCAGGTGCGGGACGCGTCCGCGGCGCCCGGCCGGCCTGCCGCAAATAACGCTGGTGGAGGTTAACATGAGCACGCATGCACAAGCCACGGTCACGCTGGACGGCAAGACCTATGACTTTCCGGTCGTGACGGGCAGCGAGGGCGAACGCGCCATAGACATATCCGGACTGCGCAAGCGCGCCGGCATCATCACCCTCGACTACGGCTACAACAACACCGGCGCCTGCAACAGCGCGGTCACCTACCTGGACGGCGAGCGCGGCGTCCTGCGTTATCGCGGCTATCCCATCGAGGAACTGGCCGAGAAGTCGCGCTTCGTCGAGGTCGCCTACCTGCTGATCAACGGCAAGATGCCCGACGCGCGCGAACGCGAGGAGTGGTCGTTGCTGCTCAACCGGCACTCCATGATTCACGAGGACATGCGGCACTTCTTCTACCGCTTTCCGGACCATGCCCATCCCATGGCGATCCTCTCGGCCATGGTCGTCTCGCTTTCCGCCTTCTACCCCGAGTTGTCGCAGCACCGGCAGGACGAAGGCAACGAGGCGATCAACATCGCGGCCACGCGGCTGCTCTCAAAACTGCGCACGATCGCGGCGTTCTCCTACAAGAAGTCCATCGGCGAGCCATTCGTCTATCCGCGCCACGACTTGCGCTACTGCGCCAACTTCCTGAACATGATGTTCAGTTCGCCGGTATCGAACTACGAGATCAAACCCGCGGTGGTCAAGGCTCTGAACGTACTGCTGATCCTGCATGCGGATCACGAACAGAACTGCTCGACTTCGGCGGTGCGCCTAGTGGGGAGCGCGCGCGTCAACCTCTACGCCGCGGTAGCGGCTGGCATCTGCGGTCTGTGGGGCCCATTGCATGGCGGCGCCAACCAGATGGTCGTCGAAATGCTCGAGGAGATGCGGGCACAGCGTGAAACACCCAGGGATCGCCTCGAGAAGGTCAAGAACTCGAAGGGCGCGGAACTGCTCTACGGTTTCGGACACCGCGTCTATAAGAGCTTCGATCCCAGGGCCAAGGTCATCAAGGATTGCTGCGACAAGGTGCTGAAGGCGCTCAAGATCAACGATCCGCTGCTGGACCTGGCGATGGAACTTGAGGACCTGGCGCTGCACGACGATTACTTCCTCTCGCGCAGCCTCTATCCCAACGTGGATTTCTACAGCGGCATCGTCTACCGTGCCATCGGCATCCCCAAGGAGATGTTCACGGTGATGTTCGCGCTTGGACGGCTGCCCGGCTGGATCGCGCACTGGAAAGAGGCGCGCGAGGATCCGCGCTTCAAGCTGCAGCGGCCGCGGCAGGTCTACGCGGGACCTGGTCTGCGCCATCTAAAGCCGCAGGAAGTCAGTTCCGAATACACGGTCACCACGTCGGTCAAGTCGTAGCGACGCCAGGCACCAGCGCAAACCGCGTCACATCCACCAGCCCCCGGTCGGTAAGCCTCAGCTCGGGAATGACTTCGAGCGACAGGAACGATAGGGGCATCCACGGGTTTTCGCACGCCCCCAGCCGCACGGCGGCGGCGCAGAGCGCGTCCATGCTTCCTCGAATCGCAGTCATGGGAGCATCGGACATCAGACCGCCAACAGGCAAGGGCAGGCGCGCGAGCACCGCGTCGCCGCTGGCGGCGGCCAGTCCGCCGCCGTCCGCCATCACGGCCCGCGCTGCCGTCAGCATGCTCGCATCGTCCATGCCGGCCACCACGAGGTTGTGTGCGTCGTGTGCGATGGTGCCGGCGAGAGCGCCACGCCGCAGGCCGAGTCCTTGGACAAACCCGAGCCCGGCGCGCCCGCTGCCGGTGTGGCGCTCGAACACCGCCAGCTTGGCAAGATCGCGCGCCGGATCGGCCTCCGCAGACCCGTTGACGACGCGTGCGGGCAGACGCACAGCGCGTGTCAGCAACTGGCCGGGCACCAGGCCGATCGCGAGCAACGTGGCGCCGTCGCCGGCTGCGACACGGAAACGCGACTCGTCCGGGAGGCTGACTCGCACCGCGCCGCGCAGGGCCGCCGGCAGAGGCCGGGCGGGAATCCGCGGGCCGGTGTAAACGCCGTCGCGCGCCACCAGACGCCCATGCTGCCAGACCTGCGAGACCCTGAAATCCGTCGGCTCGCCGAAAACAATCAGATCCGCCCGGCGGCCTGGCGCCACCAGTCCGCGGTCGCGCAGGCCGTAGAACTGGCAGGGATTCAGCGTGGCCATTTGCAGCGCGGTCATCCAGGGCAAACCCGACCCGATCGCGAGGCGCACAAGATGGTCCATGTGACCCGCATCCAGCAGTTCCGCCGGATGCAGATCGTCGGTGCAGAAGCCGCAGCGATGGCTGGTGGCGGGAGTGATCGCCGGCAGCAGCGCGAGCAAGTTGCGGGCGGCCGTGCCTTCGCGCAGCCAAATGTGCATGCCAGCCCTCAGTTTCTCGACGACCTCCGCGGGCGTGGTGCATTCGTGATCCGAACGCGGACCCGCACCGGTGTAGGCCTGCAGCGCGCGACCTTGCAGGGCAGGGGCGTGCCCATCCACGACCGCGGCGCGAAAGGCCTTCAGCTTGGCAAGACAGTCGGGGTCTCCGGCGACAGTGCCGGGAACGTTCATGAACTCGCCCAGACCGCACACGCCGGGCTGGTCAGCCAGCGCGAGCAACGCGCCGGCAGTGAGCGTCGCACCGGACGTGGCCAGCGCGGTGGCGGGAACGCAGGCGGGCAGCATGCAGCGTATGGAGACGGGCAGGTCGTCGCCGCAAGCCAGCATGTAGCTGACGCCATCGGCGCCGGCGACATTGGCGATTTCGTGCGGGTCGGCGATTACCGTGGTTGTGCCATGCGGCGAGACCGTCTCGGCGTAGCCCGCGGGCGTGGCCAGCGACGACTCGATGTGCACGTGGGCATCCACGAGGCCGGGCGCAATCAGGCAGTCCGTAACTCGGACGATCTCTCGCGCGTCCAGTCCGGAACCAACCCCCGCAATCAATCCATCCACCCAGGCGACGTCAGCGTCGCGGACTTCTCCCGTGGCCACGTCCACGACGCGTCCGCCACGCAACGCCACATCGGCCGGTTGATCGCCGCGTGCCACCGCCAGCCAGCGTTCGTAGTTCATGCGCATGCTTCCACGCTGCTCAGAGCCAGGCCCGGTGTGGCGTCCAGTGTCATGGCTTTGGGGCCGCGGACGCCGCCGCCGCCGCCGGCCAGGGCGGCGATCATGGCGGCGTTGTCGCCGCAGTAGCGCGGTTCGGCCAGCAGCAGCGGTACGTGTCTGGAAGCCGCCAGTTCCGCCAGCCGGTTGCGCAGGAGACCGTTGAGCGATACGCCGCCACCGGCCGCCAGAGCGGCGAACCGCTCCCGCCGCAAGGCCAGGCCGCAGCGCGTGACCAGCGCCGAGACGATCGCCTCCTGGTAGGCGGCGGCCAGTTCGTCACGCTCCGCCGCGTCTGCCGGCGGTTGGCGTTTCATCCGGTACATCAGGGCGGTCTTGAGTCCACTGAAACTGAAGCACAACTCGGCGCGCAGCGCGCCCAGCGAGGGATTGTCGGACTGGATGCGCCCATGCGGGAAGACGATGCCGTTGCGGCGCGCGGCGCGGTTCGCCGCCTTCTCCATGGCCGGCCCGCCGGGATAGCCCAGCCCCAACAACTGCGCAGCCTTGTCGAAGGCCTCGCCCGCGGCATCGTCGAGGGTCTGTCCGATGACCCGGCAACTGTGTCCGGCGGCCACGCGCACCAGGCAGGTGTGGCCCCCGGAGACCACCAGCGCCAGCAGGGGCAGCATGGCCTCGCGTGGCGGCGCGTCGGGGCTGAGGAAGACGCTGTGAATGTGGGCTTCGATGTGGTTGATGCCGATGAGCGGCCGGTTCAGGGCCAGCGCCAGTCCCTTGGCGGTTGAGAGACCCACCAGCAGGGAACTGGCGAGTCCAGGACCGTAGGTGACGGCCACGCCGTCCAAGGCGTCCCAGCCAATGTGCGCATCGGTCAGCGCCTGGCGGATCACGCCGGGCAGGCGCTCCACGTGACTGCGCGAGGCGATCTCGGGTACGACGCCGCCATGCGGAGCGTGCAACGCGACCTGACTGTGGACAATGCTGGAGAGTACCTGACACCCGTCGCGCACGATGGCGGCGGCGGTCTCGTCGCAGGAG
>JAQULY010000066.1 GCA_028718445.1 Kiritimatiellia bacterium | reverse complement strand
TACAACCGCGTGGTGGGCACGTCGGCGGACATGACCTATCGATGACGATCCCTCGTTGTCCAGACACATCCGAACCGGCCGGTACGGCCGGCTCCAGGCGCACTGGAGACGGCGGTCCCCGCCGTTCGCCGAAAGGTTCGAAATGAGTAATGGTCAGGAGACAATCCGGTTGACGATTACGGGCGACGATTACGGTGGACGAGGATGCGTCCCCTCGTTTTCCGTAATCGTCGGCCGTAATCGTCGACCGAAATGGACAGATAATGGGAGGACAAAGCCGAGAGATCGGCTGATGAAACTGCAAGTATATGCTTTGATGGCGTCGCGGAGCTTGGTAACATAGCGACAGTAGTTAAACGGAGTTGACATGGCTGCATCTTCATCCCCGTTAGTCGCGATCGTCATGGGCAGCGATTCCGACTGGCCCTCGGTTCACAAGACAGTCGATATTTTCAAGGAATTCGCGATTCCATTCGAAGTGCGGGTGATCTCGGCGCATCGTTCCCCCGCGCTGGCGGCGAGCTATGCCGCCGAGGCCGAGGCGCGCGGGCTGCGCGTGATCGTCGCGGCCGCCGGCGGCGCCGCCCATCTTGGCGGCGTACTCGCCGCGCACACGGTGCTGCCGGTCATCGGCATCCCCATGCCCGGCGGCGCACTGAATGGACTCGACGCCCTGCTGGCAACCGTGCAGATGCCGGCGGGCGTGCCCGTCGGCACGGTCACGCTCGGCAGCGCCGGTCCGGTCAATGCGGCGCTGCTGGCGGTGCAGATCCTGGGCGCTTCGGATGACGCGTTGCGCGGCCGGTTGCACGTTTACAGGCAGCATCTGCAAAGCAAGGTCGCGGACGCCGACGCCAAGATTGCCGCCGAGCTGCGGCACGAGGGATGACTGCGTACGGAGCGTCTCCGATGGGTTCAAGAAAGCATGCGTGAACTGAAGGTAACCGATGAGAACAGAGCGGAGGTCGTCGCCGAGGCGGCCCGCACACTGCTCAATGGCGGCGTAGTGGTGCTGCCGACCGACACGGTCTACGGTCTGGCCGCGCACCCGTCGAACCCCGCCGCCGTGGCGCGCATCTGCGCCATCAAGAAACGCCCCAGCGGCAAGCCCATCGCCATGCTGGCCGCCGATACCGCGGCGGCCACGGCCTACGGCGCCGTGCTGCCGCCGCATGCCGAACGTCTGGCGGCCGCCTTCTGGCCGGGCGCGCTGACGTTGGTGGTGTCCTGCGGCACGACCGTGGAAGGCCTGCGCGTGCCGGCCCATGCGCTGACACGCGAACTGCTGACGGCCTGCGGCGGAGTGCTGCGCGTCACCAGCGCCAACGCCAGCGGCGCGCAACCGGCCCTGAGCGCCGCCGAGGCGTTGCGCGACGTGGGCATGGAGGCCGACTTGGTGATTGACGACGGTCCCGCGCCCGGCGGCGTGCCCAGTTCGGTCGTGCGCATCATGCCGGCGGGCTGGGAGCTGCTGCGTGCCGGCGCTATTTCCCAGGAACAGTTGCGCCGCGCCGTGGAGGGCGTTCCGGGCGAAAGACCGGCGACGCCGGAAGCGGGGCGCCCCTGAACGACATTCTCTTCGTCTGCAGCGGCAATGTCTGCCGCAGTCCCATGGCCGCGGCCATGCTGGAGGTGCGCCGGGGCAAGCGCAGCGCCTGGTGCGTGACTTCGGCGGGCACAATGGCGCTGGCGGGACTGCCCGCCAGCGAGGAGGCCATCGTGGCGCTTGCGGAAATCGGGATCGATCTGACAGGGCACCGCAGCCGTCCGTTGCTCGCGGAGACCATGACTTCGGCCGCGCTGATCGTCCCCATGACGCGTTCCCATCGCGACACCCTGCTGCGGCTCCAGCCGCAGGCGCGCGACAAGGTGTTCCTGCTGCGCGGTTTCGAGCCCCAACCCGGCGCCTCCCAAGATCTCGAGGATCCGATCGGCGGGAGCTTGGCGACCTACAGAAACTGCCGCGATGCCATTCAGGCCTGCCTTCCCGGGCTGCTGCGTTTTCTGCGCGACATCGGCCTAGAAGACGCCGAAGAAGATGCTGGTGAAGGTCGTGATCGGTGAAGCGTCACGGAAGTCGTCAATCGTGTCGCGCGTGTCCTTGACCAGACCCTCGATTTCGCCCGCCAGGGGCGAATCCTTGGACATCAACTGGCCCAGCAAGCCTTCGCCGGCCTCGATGCGCCCGGTGACGGCGCGCAGGCTGGCGGCGGTCGCCGACAGGTCGCGATAGAGCGTGTCGTCGGCCGAGAGCAGTTTGCCGAGCGTCCCTTCGCCGCGTTCCAGGCGATCAGAAATCTTACGGACATTCGCCAGCGCGCTCTCCAGCTCGGCGTAGACCGTGTCGTTCGTGGACATCATCTTGCCCAGCGTGCCTTCCCCGCGCTCCAGGCGATCGGCCATGACGCGCACGTCGCTCAGCGACGCCTGCAGGTCGCGGTAGACCGTGTCGTCCGCGGAGAGCAGCTTGCCGAGCGTCCCCTCGCCCCGTTCCAGGCGTTCCGCGATCTTGCGCACGCTCGCCAGCGCTGTCTGGAGGTCCGTGTAAACCGTGTCGTTGGTGGACAACAGCTTGCCGAGGCTGCCCTCGCCGCGACGCAACCTTCCGGTGAGCTCGGCCAGGTCGGCCGCGGACGCCTGCAGATTATTGATCAGTCCCCCCTCCGACAGGGCGCCGCGCACGTCGCGCACCAGGCCGCCCAGGTCTTCCATGACGTTGTCCGGCGGCAGGCCTCGCAATCGCGAACCCTCCGGCAATGGCGCGCCCGCCCCCTCTTCAATAATCAACTGCATGCCGCCCAGCAACGAGGCGTGCAGCACCTTGATGCGGTAGTCCTGATGCAGTTCGACGTGCTCGCGCAACGACAGCGTGACGAGGACGCCTTCGTTCGACAGTTTGAGGCGGTCCACCTTGCCGACGGGGACGCCGCGCACCAGCACTGAGTCGTGCCGGCGCAGTCCGCCCACCTTGTCGAAGGTCACCTGCATCTTGTGGGTGCCGCCCTGCAGGATGCGGCTGCCGGAGATGACGACGGTGAAGACCACCAGCACGATGAAGACGCTGCCGATGAAGGTGCCGACGATCATCTCCTTGGTCAATTCGCGATTCAGGCAGCGGGTCCGAGCGTCGTTCATGGCGTTGTATCTCCGTTGTTCTCGCGCGGCAGAATGAATTGCGCCTCGAGGAACTCGCGCACCGCCGGTTCGCGCGATTCCCTGAAAGCGGCGGGTGGCGACAGTTCGACAATGTGTCCGTCCTTAAGCATGGCAATCCGGTGTCCGATCGACAGCGCGCTGTGCAGGTCGTGCGTGACCACCACGCTGGTCACGCCCAGCTTGCGGTTCAGGCGCAGAATCAGCCTGTCGATCACGCGTGACGTCACCGGATCCAGTCCCGTGGTGGGCTCGTCGTAGAGCACGATCTCGGGGTCGCGCACGATGGCGCGCGCCAGCCCGGCGCGTTTTTGCATGCCGCCGGATATCTCCGCCGGCCGCTTTTCGCCGTCTTTCTCCAGACCGACCATGGCCAGTGTCTCGCGGACCTTGTCGGCGATCTGCGCTTCGCTCAGCCTGGTTTTCTCCCGCAACGGCAGCGCCACATTCTCGTTCACGGTCATCCAGGCCAGTAGCGCGCCGCCCTGAAAGAGGTAGCCGAAGCGTTCCCGGATGCGCTCCAGTTCGATGCCGGTGGCCTCGCTGACCACCTGGTTCCCGATCACAACACGCCCGCTGTCGGGCGTCAGCAAACGGACCATGTGTTTCAACGCGACGCTCTTGCCGGTACCGGACGGGCCGACAATCACGAACACCTCGCCCTTCTCGATCTCGAAGGAGAGTTCGTCCAGCACACGTTGGCGTCCGAAGTGCTTGCTGACTTTTTCGAAACTAATCATCAGTTGTTGTAGAAAATACGGGTGACGAAGTACCCCACGATCAGGATCAGCAGAAACGCGCCGATCACCGAACGCCGCGTCGCCAGACCCACGCCCACCGCGCCCTGCGAGGTCGTAAAGCCCTCATAACAGGACATGGTCGCGATGATGGCGCCGAACAGCAAGGACTTGAACATGCCGACGTAGAGATCCTTGGTCAGCGCGAAGTCGATGGCGTTGACCATGTATTGACTCCAGGAGACGTTGAGCTGTGTCATGGCCACCACGCCTCCGCCGATGACACCCATCATGCAGGTGTAGAAGCCGAGCACCGGCGTCATCACCAGCATTGCCAGCAGTCGCGGCGTCATCAGAAAGCGCACGGGGTCTATGGACATGATCTCCAGCGCGGCGATCTCGTCGTTGACGGTCATGGTGCCGAGCTGCGCGGCCATCGAGGAGCCCACACAGGCGGCCAGTATCAGACCGGTCATGAACGGCCCCATCTCGCGCAACATCGAGAGCATCACCGCCGAGCCGACATAGATCTCCTGGTTGTAGCGGCTCAGCGCCAGGCCGGTCTGCAGCGCCAGGATCATGCCGGTGAAGACCGCCACCACCGTGATCACCGGCAGACTGCGAATGCCGCCCACGTACATCTGCGCCACCGTCTCGTGGCGCATGCGCGGCTCGAGGGCATGCCGCGCCGCCAGCAGCGCCTGCCACAGGAGCACGCCGCACCGGCCCGTTTCCGCGACCAGCGAAAGGCATTCGCGCCCCAGCGCCTGCGGCATGCTGGTGGTTTCCGGCAAATTATTTGGTTCGCGCGTAATCATGGTTCTGCCGTTGTGATTTCCGCCGCCGCCGGCGACTCCGCCGCGGCGCCATGTCCGAAAGTGAAAAACCACAGGAACTGACCGAATGGACGTCTGTCAGCGTTGCGTCCCCAGGCGGCCAGGCCCCACAGCACGTCCGTAACGCGCGCGCCGTCAGCGCGTTCGCGCCGCACGAACCAGGACCAGAATGGCGCCCAGTTGCGCTCGATCGCGGCGTTGTTCTTGAAGAACGTCAGCTCCGGCACGCGCACCTGCGTCCCGGATGGCTCGCGCCGCCACGAAAACAGCGGCCACACGCGCCGGTATGCCGAAGTCGGCGCCGCCGGCGCGCCGTTGGTGGCGGCGGTCAGGCGCTCCTCACTGTTGTACAAGGGCGCGATGTTGAAGCGCTTGACGGTCGCGCGGGCCCCTTCTTCGCGCGCGCCGCTGACGATCGGCCAGAGCGTATACCAGCGTTCGCGCCCGGGCGCGCGCTTGGTGCCGTACAACGGCCACCAGTGACGCTCGGTGACAGGACCGTCATCCAACTGACGCACGAAGGGCCATGGCGCGCGCAGACGGCGGTAACCGTTGGTGCCGCGCGTGTAACTGAAAAAGGGCGGCAGCACCATCCAGCCCTGTTCCTGGGCGAACCGGCTCCGTCCGTAGATCGGGAACAGCACAAAGGCGTCGCCCTCGATATGCTCGCCGCGATAGTGCGTCTCCGTCCAGAAAGGCCACAGGATGAAACGGTTCGTATGCGGACGCCGTCCCGCGACGCGCTTTTCGCCGTAGAACGGGAACAAGCGCCACTGCTCGATGTCATCGCCATGCCGTGTCAGCCAGATCGGCCACAGCGCCGTGCGCGTGTGCGTGCCGGCTTGTTCCGATTCACCGTACAGCGGGAAAAGGAAGAAACTGGCACGGTCCATGAACATGAAGTCGCGAATCGTGCCGCCCAGCGGAAACAGCGCATGGTAGCTATCGCCTTCACGGGTACGACCCTCGAAGTAGATGGGCAGCAGCCGGAAGCGATAGGAGCCGTCGGGCTCGTCGTCGGCGTCGGAACCGTACGCCGGGAACAAGCGCCAGCGAAGTCGCTCGCCGCGTCGGCTGAAGGAGCCGGCCGGCCAGAGCACGTCGGTGACGGACTGCGTGGGATTGACGTTCACACATTCATGGCTATAGAAAGGACGGACGGCCAGCGCGTTCTGGCCGGCGCCGGTGCGCACGCCCTCCAGCAGCGGGCCGACGCGCCAGGCCGACACGGCGCCGGGCGGCGGCGAAGAGTGCGCGCATCCCCCGCCGAGCAGGCCGCAGACGCACGCGAGCGCGACGGGCCGCCACGCCACGCGCGCGCATCTCCGCATCCAGTGTGTGTGCCCGCTCGCGTCCATCGTCCGCTTCCGTCCGCCTACAGATTGGCGCGCTGATAGTCCAGCACGCGCCGCTCGCACCCGAAGGTCATGGCGATCAGGGCGGCGCGCACCCACATGCCGTTGCGCATCTGCCGCCAGTACATTGCCCGCGGATCGCGGTCCACGGCGGTGTCAATCTCGTCGCGGCGCGGCAACGGATGCATGACAATGGCGTGCGGGCGCAGCAGCGCCAGCTCCTCCAGCCCGAACTTGAAGCGCGAGGTGTCGATGCCGGCGCTTTCGCCGCGCGCCTGATCCCATTCGTCCTGAATGCGCGTCATGTACACCGCGTCGGCCTGCGGCAGCCAGGAGCGCAGGTTGTCCGAGAGCGAGAACTCCACGCCCCGTTGTCTCAGGACCGCCTGAACGTCCTCGCCGATCTGCAGCGCTTCGGGCGCCACGAAGACCTGCCGGACGTTCGGGTAGCCGGCCAGCAGGACGGCCAGCGACCGCACGGTGCGTCCCCGCGCCAGGTCGCCAACCATGACGATCGTGCGGTCGCGCAGTCCGCCGATGCGTTCGAAACTGCGCTGCAGCGTGTAGATATCCAGCAAGGCCTGCGTGGGATGCTGATCCTTGCCCGAACCGGCATTGATGACCGGGATGGGCCGCTCGCTGTTGGACAGCACCCATGCCATGTGTTCGGCCAGGCCCTTCTCGGGCGAACGCATGACGATCAGGTCGAAGTAGGAACTGAACGTGCGCACCGAGTCTTCGCGCGACTCGCCCTTGAACTCCGACGACGTCGCGCTGTCGCGCACCTCGCCGATCTGCATGCCGAGTATCTGGCAGGCCGAGACGAACGACAGGAAGGTGCGCGAACTGGGCTGCGAGAAGTAGAGCATGGCGCGCTTGTGGCAGATCTGCTGACGCATGAAGTCCATGCCGGCGCGCGTCTTGGCGATGGAACGGATACAGTTGGCCAGCGTGCAAAGCCGGTCCAGCAGCGGCGGATCGAACTGCTGCGCGAAGAGCGTATGGAAAGGCGTACCGTCAGCCTGGCGCAGGTATGGCGCCTTATCCTCCAGCGGCAAAGCGGCGAAGGACTCCCACGCGATGTCTATCATGTTCTTGCGCATCGGCACTCTCCCCTGCCCCACGCGGTTTACTGCTCCGGATCGGCCAGCGCCGAAACGAAGAGCGCCTTGATGGTGTGCATGCGGTTTTCAGCCTGATCGAACACTTTCGAAAAAGACGCCTCGAAGACTTCGTCGCTGACCTCCATGGCGCCGATCTCGCGCGTCAGCGCCGTCTGGTTGTCGTGGAAGGCCGGCAGGCAGTGCAGGAAGACCAACTGGTCGTCCGACAGGCCGGTTTCCTTGACCAGGCGGCGGTTCACCTGGTAGGGCCGCAGCAGTTTCATGCGCTGCTCCTGCTGCGCCTCCTCGCCCATGGAGGTCCACACGTCAGTGTAGAGCACCTGCGCGCCGCGCACGCCCGCGTGCGGATCCTGCTCGATCCGGATCGTCGCGCCGTTGCCGCCGGCAATGGCGCGTCCGCGTTCCACCAGTTCGACATCCGGAGTTAGTTCGCCAGGCGTGCAGTTGACGAAATTGACGCCGGCCTTGGCACAGGCGAGCATCAGCGAATTGGCCACGTTGTTGCGTCCGTCGCCCACATACGCCACCGTCAGCCCCCGCAGTCGTCCGAAGCGCTCCTTGATGGTCATCAGATCGGCCAGCGCCTGCGTGGGGTGGAATGCGTCCGTCAGCCCGTTCCACACCGGCACGCCGGAGTGCTTGGCAAGTCCCTCGACGGTCTGCTGTGAGAAGCCGCGGAAAAGAATGCCGTCGAACATGCGCCCCAGCACGCGGCCGGTATCGGCCACCGACTCCTTCGCGCCCAGGTGTATGTCGCCGCGCGCCAGGTACTCGGCCTGGCCGCCCTCATCGCGCACCGCCACCGACGCCGCACAGCGCGTGCGCGTCGAACTCTTCTCGAAAATCAGCGCAATCTGACGGCGCGCGAGCAGGTTGCCGCGCGTGCCCTGGCGCCGGCGCGCCTTGAGCGCCACCGCCAGGTTGATCACGTCGAGCATCTCTTCGTCCGAGAAGTCCAGCAACGTCAGCAGCGACCGCCCCTTAAGGGTTGGTTTCCATGTCAGACTCATCGCGTATCCTTGTCGCCCCGTCAAGCGCCCTGCTCTCGCCGCCTGCCAGGCAGGCGAGTCCGGACCAGGGGCACTCGCTAAGTGCACTACATCCTAGGCGCTTGCCGCGCGGAAATCAATAACTGTGGAGGACAGCAATATCCAAAAGCCAAATGGATAGAAGAAGAGGGGAGAAAGCCGGGAAGCGGCTGAAGGTCGGAGGTCAGAGGGCCGAGGTCGGAGGACGGAGCACGTGACAAACGCCTATTCTTAACCGGATACGCTTAACCGAATCGTCTTACACGAAGAGACTGTCAAGTGCGTTATGGAAAACATCATGTGGCGTTCCGGTCGACGATTACGGACGACGATTACGGCAAACGAGGAGACACGTCCGCATCGCCCACCGTAATCGTCGCCAGAATGCCCACGAAAGACGCGAACGAGCGCGAAAAAAGACGCCGCTGTCCCATGTAAGTCTGCTGTGGGTTCCACGCGGAGGCGCGGAGGTGTGAGTCGTTCAGGTTGAGGATATTCCGCGGTTTGCACTCGGGGAAGGCCCAATTGAACCGCAGATTACCGAATATCGAACCGCAGAATCTAGAAGTCAATTCCGTGGCCTCCCTGTAGGCTCTTTCCTTCATGATTCTAGAATCAGCATTCGTCGTTTTATGCGCCCGCGCAGCGGGAAATCTGCGGTTTGCACTCGGGGAAAAACCACGACCCAGGCGACGCCCCGCCTTCGTGTAAGACGATTCGGTTAAGCGTAAGCGGTTAAGTGTATGCGTATAGGTGTGTCGCGCGCTCCGCCAAAGCCGACCTCGGACCTCCGACCTCCAGCCTCCATCGCACTGCCCCATCGGCATGGGCGGGTTACTTTGGCGCTTTCCCTGCCGCGCCGCGCAGCCGTTTGACGAACCGCTCCAGGCGTCCCATGGCCTCCTTGATCTGCTCCATGTCGGTGGCATAGGCGCAGCGGACATAGCCCTCGCCGCAGGCCCCGAAGGCCGTGCCCGGCACACACGCCACGCGCTCCTCGTCAAGGAACCGCATGGCGAAGTCGTGCGAATTCAGTCCCATGCCGCTAATACTGGGAAAGGCGTAGAAGGCGCCTTGCGGCACGAAGCACTCCAGACCAATGGCCGCGAACGCGGAACACAGGTAATTGCGCCTGGCCTGGTAGGACTCGCGCATTTCGCGGATGTCGTCCCAGCCGTTGTCGAGCGCTTCGATGGCCGCCTTCTGGCTGACCACCGGTGCGCACATCATGCCGAACTGGTGCACCTTCATCATGGCTTCGATCAGTTCCGCCGGCGCGCAGGCGAAGCCCAGCCGGAAGCCGGTCATGGCCCAGGCCTTCGAGAAACCGTTCAGGAAGACCGTGCGCTCGCGCATCCCCGGCTGCGTCGCCACCGATACCCGCGGCATGTCGTAGGTCAGTTCGGAATAAACCTCGTCCGTGATCATGACGAGATCGTGTTCGCGCACGAAATCCGCCAGCTCGGAGGCATCGGCGGCGGTCAACGCCGCGCCCGTCGGATTGCAGGGGAAATTGATCAGCAGCGCGCGGGTGCGGGGAGTCAGGCGCGCCTCCAGCGCCGCGCGCGTCAGCCGGAAACCGTCGGCGGCGCGGGTCTCGACCGGCACGGGTACGCCGTGCGCCAGGCGAATCAGCGGCGCGTAAGCCACGAAACATGGCTCGTGGTAGAGCACTTCGTCGCCGGGAGATAGCAGAGCGCGAATGGCCAAATCCAGCGCCTCGCTGACACCGACGGTGATCAGCGTCTCGTGCTGCCAGTCGTAGGTCAGGCCGGGGTACGATCGCGCCAGGTAGCGGCTGACCGCTTTCCGCAGTTCGCTCAGGCCCAGGTTGGCGGTATAGCGCGTGGCGCCTTGCTCGATGGCCTCGATGGCGCGCTCGCGGATGTGCCAGGGCGTGGTGAAATCGGGTTCGCCGATGCCCAGGCTGATGATATCGGCGCGTGTCGCCACGATGTCGAAGAAATCGCGAATGCCCGAGCGCGGCAGATCGCGCACATGCGGCGCGATAAAATCACGGTGAGACTTGCAGTCGCTCGTCATTGTCGGGTCTCTCCATCAAAACGCCCTGGTCCTTGTAGGTCTTCAACATGAAGTGCGTGGAGGTGGACAGCACCCCCTCCATGTTCGCCAGCTTGCTGCTCACGAACTGGGCCACTTCCTGGAGGTTCCGCCCCTTCACAAACAGCAGCAGGTCATAGCCGCCGGAGACCAGAAACATGGACTCCACCTGCGCGAAACGCCCGACCCTGCCCGCCAACCGGTCGTAGCCCCCATCCTGCTGCGGCCGGATGCGCAGTTCGATAATCGCCCGCACCTCGTCGCCGTCCGCGAGTTCGGGATTGACCACGGCCTGGTAGCCGCGGATGACCCCGCGCGCCTCGTAGTCCTTGAGACGGGCGCGCACCGCCTCGGTCGGTTCGCCCAGCATTCGCGCCAGATTCTCGACGGACTCGCGCGCATTCGCGCGCAGCAGATCAATCAAACGGTCCATATTCCCCTCGCATTGCCTCAGCCATGAAGCCGTGGCGCGTATTGTACCCGAACGGCTTTGCCATTCGCCATGATCTTTTGCGGCCGCGCGATGGGTCAGCGAGTCGGCGGAGGATGACACGCGTGACACTTAATCGCCCACTCTTAACCGGATACGCTTAACCGAATTGTCTTACACGATGGAACTGGCAGGAGCGTTGGGAAAACATGAAACGATAATCCGGTTTACGATTACGGGCGACGATTACGGCTTACGAGGAGACACATACGAATCGTCTACCGCAATCGTCGCCCGAGTTGCCCACGAAAGACGCGAAAAAGAAGATGTTAAGCGTTGAGCGTTTTTTTCGGTTCCTTCGTGTAAGACAATTCGGTTAAGCGTATCCGGTTAAGGGTAGGCGGTTAAGTGTCACACGCTCCGCCGACTGCCCGACTGCCCTCCGCCCCAGCATACCCGTGCCCATCATCCGGAAATATTGTATGCTTCATGTTTTGCCCTCGCCCTCTGTGACCCCAGGAACAACCATGCAGAAATATACTCTTCCGAACGCCCTCACAGTTTTCACCGACGTTTCACATGACGCGCGCTGTTACCGCCACGCCGCCGCCGAAGCCTGCCGGCTGCTTGGCCGCCTCTCGGTCGGGAGCGTCCTCAAGCCAGTCCCGGCGGCCGATGGCGTCTTCAGCCTGCGACTGGGCACGGACCCCGCGACCGTGCCCCTGCCCTCGTCGCAAGGCGTTTTGCATGACGGTTTCCGCCTCGCGGTCACCGCGCACGGCGTCGCCATCGCGGCGGCGTCACCAAAGGGGGTCCTGAACGGCGTCTACGAACTGGCCGAACGCCTGGGCTTCGTTTTCCTGTTCCCCGGCGAAAAGGGCGAATGGGCGCCCGCGCGTCCCACCCCGCTGCCCGTGGGCGAAGCGCTCCTCAATCCCCGCTTCCCGTTCCGCGGCGCCTTCAGCCAACTCGACATCTCTAAAGACTACTCCAGCGAGGAGTGGCTGCGCTTCTACGCCAAGCTCAAATTCAACGCGGTCGCGCACAAGTCCGACAGCCTGCCTGTCAGCGAGGAACTGGGTATCCGCCTGGAGGTCGGCGGACATGGGCTGTCGGGACTGCTGCCGCGTGACTTGTACGAGCGGGAGCCCGAGCTTTTCCGCATGTTCCAACCTGAGGATTTCGGCGGAAAACGCCTGTCCGATTCGAATATGTGCATTACCAACCCGAAGGCCCGGGAAATCGTCAAAGCGAACTACCGGAAACAACTGACGGAGTCCCAGGGCGCCTATGCCGTGCATGCCTGGGCCGACGACCTGCCCGCCGGCGGCTGGTGCCTGTGCCCCTCCTGCCGCGCCTTCTCGCCGTCCGATCAGGCCATGATCGGCATGCGCCTGCTGGCCGAAGCCGCGCGCGAGTCGGGCAGCGGCATGCGCGTCCCCGCCATCGCCTACCACGACACCATGTTTCCCGGCACGGCGGTCCGTCCCGCACCGGAGGACTTCCTGCTGTACGCGCCGCGCGAACGCTGCTACAGCCATGCGCTCGATGACGCCGCGTGCCCGCGTAACGCGGTCTACCTCAAGGCGCTGAAGGCCTGGATGGCGGCCTTCTCTGGTATTGGCGACGCCCACACCTTCGAGTACTACTTCGACCAGGTGCTGTTCCGCGGGATGTACCCGTTCCTGCCCGGCACCATCCTGCGCGACATGCGTGTCTACCAGCGCCACGGCATCGAGACGCACCTGTCGCTGCAGGTGGCGGGGCCGGCCATCGCACCCGAATACAACATGCTGGTCTTCGCGCGGGCGCACTGGGACGACAAGCTGACTCCCAACCGCGCCATCGCCTGGCTCGCCCGCTCCATCAGCCCGAAGCACCCGGCGCCCTGGAAACAGTTCCTCACGCGACGCGCGGACGTCTTTGCCGCGGCCATGCGCTTCTGCGGCCACGAGACCATGTGCTGCGTGGACTACCGCTGGCTGCCGGAGTCGGACACGCCGTTTGTACGCGAGATGGTCGAGGTGTACGGAAGGTCGTCACACGAACTGCTGGCCGTCGCAGATGCGCTGGAAGCACAAACCGCCGGCGCCGGCGGCCGGCTGGCGGAACTGGCGTCGCGAGAGGCGGCGCGCGCCCGTTTCGAGAGCGCGGAACTGAATGTCATGCGCTGCCAGCAGGAGGCCATGATTCACGTCGGCCGCTATTTCGCAACCGAGGACCAGTCCGACCGGGTAGAAGGCGTCCGCCTGATGAAACAGGCGCTTGAGGCGCTGGCGGCGGCCAAGCAGCAAGCCCTGGCCTTCGGTCTTCCTGAGGACGGCTGGTACGTCCGCAACGTCAACGGCTGGCAGACGCGCGAATACCAGGCCAAGCTCGCCCGACATAGTGAGCATCGAGGCTGAAGGCTGTAGGCTGAAGGCTGAAGGTCGGAGGGCTGTCGGCGGAGCGCATGACACTTAACCGCCTACCCTTAGCCGGATACGCTTAACCGTCTACCCTTAACCGGATACGCTTAACCGAGTCGTCTTACGCGAAAGAACGGAAAAAAACACTCAACGCCGAACACTCAACGCGCAACTTGCGTGAACGTCCATGCAACAGCAACGTCTTTTTTCGCGCTTGTTCGCCTTTTTCGTGGGCACTCGGGCGACGATTGCGGTAGACGATTCGTATGTGTCTCCTCGTAAGCCGTAATCGTCGCCCGTAATCGTAAACCGACTTATCGTTCCATGTTTTCCCAACGCTCCTGCCAGTTCCGTCGTGTAAGAAGCCGCTGTTGTTCATCCGCGGGCGGATATGCTATACATTAAGCCGTCTTGAAAACGGTTGCACTGA
The DNA here is from genome assembly GCA_028718445.1 of Kiritimatiellia bacterium. Taxonomy (GTDB): domain Bacteria; phylum Verrucomicrobiota; class Kiritimatiellia; order RFP12; family JAAYLN01; genus JAQULY01. The sequence goes on along the minus strand of JAQULY010000066.1, from coordinate 2,091 downwards.
TTTGCCTGTCGCTGACATTGGCGGGCGCGCTGGAAGCGATCGCCGGGGACGACACCGATCCTCCGCCGTCCCCAACCACCAACCTGTCGGTGGAGGCGGAGGCGGAACTCCCGCCCGAGGAACTGCCGCCGCCCGCAAGCGCCGGCGAACTGATGCAGGCCATGCTGGGGCGCCTGCCGGCGGAACCGCTGACACTCACCGGCACCCTGACGGTCCGACGCCAACGCGGCGTCGTGCTGCGCGAGGTTCCCTTCGCCATGCGCCTCCATTGGGGCGACACGCCGCCGCGCGCGGAGTATGAATTGCGGGACAACTTCGGCCGCGTCGTGGAACGCATGACCGTTCAGCGGCGCGCCGACGGCGACGTCACCACCCGGTGGAGCGGCCCGGATGGCCTGGACGCCACCAACCCGCCCGCCCTGACCGCCGCCGTGCGCGACACGGACATCACCTGGCTCGACCTCACGCTGGCCTTTCTATGGTGGCAGGACGCCCGCCTGGACGGCGAGGAGGAGTTCCGCGGCAGCCGCTGCGACAAAGTCATCGTCACCCCGCCGGCGCCCATCCCCGGATGCGCCGCCATGCGCCTGTGGGTTGACCGCCGGCTGCGCTTCATCCGCCAGGTCGAGCAACTGAATTCGCGCGGCGAGCGCGTCAGGCGCATGTGGGTCAGCAGCATCGCCAAGACCGGCGACCGCTGGATGATTCGTAACATGGAGATCGAGCGGCCCGGCACTGGTCAGCGCACCAAGCTGCATGTGGCCAACCTGGGCGGCGCATGATGGCCACCTTCGTCCTGATAATCCAGTTGCTGGTGCTGTTGCTGCTGATTGCGATGTCGGCGTTCTTTTCGAGCGCCGAAACGACGCTATTCTCGTTGAGCGCGCTGCAGGTGCAGCGTCTGCGCAACCGCAACGCCATCGGCGGCACGCGCGTGGCCGAACTGTTGCGGCAGCCCCAACGCGTGCTGGCCACGCTGCTGGTCGGCAACACGCTCGTCAACGTCGCCATCGCCAGCATCGGCTACGCCATCATTGACAACGTCGCGGTGCTGCGCGCCTACAGCGCGGTCATCGCCATCCCGACCATGACGGTCATCTTGCTGATCTTCGGCGAGGTAGCCCCAAAACGCCTGGCCATCTCCCAAGCCGAACGGCTGGCGCCGCTCTTTAGCTACCTGCTGTTGTTCTGGATGCGCCTGCTGGCCCCCCTGCGCGCGACGCTGGAAGCCTTCTCCAGCCGCCTGCAGCGGCTGCTGCGGCCCGAACGCCGGACACTCTCGGACGAGGAGCTGCTGACGGCCGTGGAACTCGGCGCGGAGTCCGGCGCGCTGGACGAGGAGGAACGCTCGATGGTGCACGGCATCATGCGTCTCTCGGAAATGCAGGCCAGCGACGTGATGACGCCCCGTGTGGACATGATCGGACTGGATCTGTCCGAGCCGCCCGAGGCACTGCTCGAACAGGCCCGCCGCACCCGCTATCATTTTCTCCCCGTCTACCGCCATACGCCCGACGCGATCGAGGGCTTTCTGGACGTGACACGCTATCTCCTCGATCCGACCCATGACCTGCGTCGATCCGTTTCGCCGGCCCTGTTCGTGCCCGAGACCGTCGCGCTCGACGACCTGTTGATTACGCTCCAGCGCAACCGCCGGCATGTCGCCTGCGTGCTCGACGAGTATGGCGGCACCGCCGGACTCGTCGTGCGCGGCGACATCCTCGAAATCATCACCGGCGAAATCCCGCTCGGCGCCAGCCAGGAGACGCCGGAAGTCCAGCAGCTCGACGAGCATCTCTGGCTGATTGACGGCAGCGCCAGTCTCGAAACCATCAACCATGAACTCGACCTGGATCTGAAAGCCGAAGGCGTTGACCGCATCGCCGGCTGGGTCACCGCCCAGGCCGGACGTTTCCTGCGCGCCGGCGAAAGCGTCGAAGCCCAAGGCTGCCGGGTGCAGGTGCGGCGCCTGCGCAAACTGCGCATCGAGCAGGTGCTGCTCACGCGGTTGGCGCGCCAAAACGATGCGCCGCACGACGACGACAACGACGAAAACGACGCCGGCGACGACCTAGCCTCCGAACGCGACCG
>JAQULY010000065.1 GCA_028718445.1 Kiritimatiellia bacterium | reverse complement strand
ACGAGGGATTTTGCCCACATTGCCGGACGAAACCATGACGACGGTGTGGAATCGTTTCCAGATGGACCCCGTCGAGTACCTGGACCGGCATCATGGCATGGTCAATCGGGAACCGCGGTCGTGGTGGCACGACGGCTGCCCGCTGGGCAACGGCGACATGGGGGTCATGGCCTACGGGCCGCCGGAGTCATCCCTCTTTCTTTTCGGTAAGACCGATCTGTGGGATGCTCGTCCATTCGGTGAAGCCAACTATCCCTCGGCGGGATTCGCGGCGCTCCGCAAGGTCGCCCAGGAAATGGACGCTCGAGGATTTCGGGAGCTGCGGGAACGGGATCGGGGGCGGACTCGTGACGACGCTCCCACCATCAAGCCGGGCGGCATGCTGCGGTTGGAACTCTTTCCGAGCTCCAAGATCATGGGATTCGAGCAACGGCTTTCGTACGCGCACGCCGAAGTGACTGAGACCTGGGGGCTGGCGGGCGATCGGAAGCCTTCCGCGCGCCGGTACTCTTCCATGCCACAGCCGGTCGTCATGACGAGCTTCGTCCATGCGGCGCGCAACGTGATGGCGATTCACGTCCGCACGGGGGATCATCCTTTCCACGAGCCGGTGTGCCTGTCGCTTTGGAGGGGCGAGGATCCCGACATGGTCGCTCCCGAGGCGAAGGTCGAGAAGAGCGTCGGTTGGATTCGGCAGGAACTGCCCGGAGGCAAACCCGTCGTGCTCATGCTCGGATCCGATTCGGAGGCGTTCGATTTTTTTGAGATGGGCGGACGTGTCTTCGCCAAAGGCCGGGTGCCGACCGAAACACTTACGTTTTACATCACGTTGGAAACCGGCGCCGAGGCGTTGACAAAGGCAAGGGAAAACATCGCCGATGCGCGTGCGGCGGGATTTGAGACGTTGCGGGAGACTCACCGGGCTTGGTGGCACAGGTATTGGGAGAGGTCTTATCTGGCCACCCCCTGGCCGAGTGTGGAGGCGAAGTGGTATCAGGCTTTGTATTTACATGCCTGCGTGCAGCGGCCCGGATGTATGAGCCCTGGTCTGCAGGGCAATTGGATCAAAGAAAACTATCCGGCCTGGAACGGCGACTTCCACAACAACATCAACATCCAGATCGTCAACTGGAGTTATTTCACGGCCAATCGCCTGGAGCTTGGCGAACCTTTCTACCGGCTCTATCACGGAGTCCTGCCCCGGGTGACCGAGGACACGAAGGCTTATTTCAACATGCGGGGAGCTCGCTATCCCATTTCGATGGGACCGGATGGCGCGGAAACGTGTTCAGGGCAGTTCCTGAGCGCGTGGTTCGGCTCCAGCGGCTGGCTGGCCCCGCATTTCTGGTGGCATTATCAATACACGGGCGATCTGGAGTTCTTGCGGCTGTATGCGTATCCCATGATTAAGGCCGCCGCGCAATTCTACGAGGATTACCTTCAGGAAGGTCCTGACGGCAGGCTCATTGCGCATCCGTCGGTCATGATGGAATTGATGGCCGCTTGTGTCGAGGGATTCGGCACGAATTCCATCTGGGATTGGCCGGTGGTGATCCGGACATTCCAGATGGCCGGCGAAGCGGCGGCCGCATTGGCTACGGATGCCGAAGACCGCCGGCGGTGGGCGGAGATCCTCCCAAGGCTTTCCCCGCTTCCGGCGACGGCAGAAGGGGTTTGGAAGGAGTTCTCCGACAAGCCCCTGCTGCACATGCATCAGTGGGAATTCGCCAAATTTATGGCCATCTTCCCGATGGGCCTGGTTGGAGAGGACTTCGGACCGGAAGAATGGCGCGAGCAGGCGCGCCGCACGCTTGCCGATCATTTTGCCTATTGGCGGGAGCATGGGGACACGCCGGACGCCTGCTACAGGACCATTGCAGGCTTCGGCATGGTGGGTCCGGCTCTCGCGCGAATGGGAATGGGCAAGGAGTCCCTCGAATACGCGGAAATGGCGTGCAAGGATGCAGACTCATTTGGGCCCGCCGGCTTCGTCTGCAATCGGAGCACCCACTGTGTACAAGTGGACACGCCGCTCATGATGAGCATGTTCCTCAACGAAATGCTGCTGCAAAGCTACGACGGCGTCATTCGCGTTTTCCCGGCTGCCCCCGCCGGGGACGGCGCCTTGTGTTTCCATTCCTTGCGCGCGCAGGGGGGATTTCTCGTCTCATCGGAACGTCGCCAGAACCGGGTGCCGTATGTCGTCATACGGAGTCTTCTGGGGAATGAAGTCAGGATCCGCAATCCTTTCACGGGCGAGAAGGATCGAGCCGTGCAGGTGAAAATCTATCGCTTGGAGGAAGGGCTCGATTTTCGGAAACAACACCAGATCCCCGCCATGCTCGACCGGCTTTACTTTCCTGGCGACATCATTTCCTTTGTCACGGAAAAGGGAAACCTCTATCTCGTCAGCAAGGAAATCCCGTGGTATGTCAATGTTCCCCAGCTTACGGTGGAGTGAGAACCTGGGGGCTTGGCACGACCTTGGCGGGTAGGGAAGCTGGCAACAGAATTTCCGCCCGCTCGGCCGAATATTTTCGTACTATTTTTTCCGTGCTCACTTGCTTTCTGGGGCAGGAGTCGTTCTACAAGCTGTTCTGAGGGCGGCATGTTCACCAAGCACGACAACGCGGGCTACCGGGAATCGCTGCCCGGCATTCGGCAGAAAACCCTGGCGTACGGCGAGAAGTCGCTGATGGTCGAGTTCAGGCTCCAGAAGGGCGCCGTGCTGCCCATCCACAAGCATCCGCACGAGCAAACCGGATATCTGGTGTCGGGCCGGATGGATCTGACCATCGGGAACGAGACCAGCCGCATCGGGCCGGGCGATAGCTGGTGCGTTCCCGGAAACACGGAACATGGGGCCAAACCGATCGAGGACTCGGTTGCCGTAGAGGTGTTCTCGCCGGTCAGGGAAGACTACCTGCGGAACTGCCAAGATTGATATGAATATTTGAGGAGATGATCCGGTTGACGATAACGGACGACGATAACGGAAAACGAGAAGACTCTTCCGAGTCGGCGTCATTGAGCGGTCGGTCCGCCGACGTGCCCACCACGCGATTGTAGCAATGGCGGCAGGTGTCCAGATATTACGGCTTCAAGCGCGAGTGCGCATGGTTCCAAACCTTTCAGTAAAGGGGTAATCGCCCCTTCTGCCTGGCGGCGAAGAACACCTGCGTCTCCTGCTCGCCTTCACGGTAGTCGGATGCCAACGAGAAGATCTCGCGGATGCGTTGGTAGACGCGCCTTTCGCTGGCCCTGATCTCGCGGATGCGCGCCAGCAGCTCGTCGAAATAGTCGGCCAGCCGGTCGCGGCCCTTCAGCCGTTCGTCGTCCAGGGCGAAGCCCTTGACGATGTACTCGCGCAGGCGTTCGGTGGCCCACTGACGGAAGCGGGTCGCCACGGCGGATTTCACCCGGTAGCCCGCGGAGATGATGATGTCAAGGTTGTAGTATTCAAGACGTCGCTGGACGTTTCGGTTGCCTTCCCGGCGAACCGTTAAGAAATTCTTAACGGTTGCTTCCGGTGTCAGTTCCCCCTCCTCGTAGATGTTACGAATATGCATGCTGATATTGGGAACGGTCGTCTGAAACAACTCCGCCATAAGCTGTTGCGTCAACCAGACGGTGTCGTTCTCCAGACGGACCTCAATCCGGCTCCGCCCATCCTCGGTCTGGTAGAGGATGATCTCCGAGGATGGCGGCAGGTTGTCTTTCCGTTCCGCGTTCATGCCTGCTTGCTTCCCTCCGTGCCAACCGATTCAATGGACTTTACATGCCCCCGACCGAGCGTGGCTTCACCGTCTCAACCCGTCTTGCGTCTCGTGGTCCAAGACGTTCGTTCCGTGAGCGCCGTTCGCTGTGCTGCCGACGCTCCTCGCGCCGCCATCGTCAGGAACTTGTCGCGGTCGTACTTCACAAAGCGGTCCACCACGTCAACGACACGGTGCGCGTACTCGTCCGGCTCGACCGTCGCCGAGAGACAAGCGAACCACGCTGGCAATACCTTTTGCCAGTCAACGCCAACCTGCCACGATCCGCCTTCGTCGGCAAAGAAGACGACATCGTCCATGCCTTTGCAGCGGATGTCTGAAGGCTCTTCACATCGAGATACCGGCCGACGAATTTGGCCAGTTCATCTGGAGACAACAACTCGATCGCGGCATCGAGCATGTCGTAAAGGCGCTCGCCTCCAATCCTGCGGATGGCAATCCGGACTTTCTCGCGGTCAATCCTTGTCGAACCGGCAGGCATACGCTCTGTCACCCTGGTCTTCATGGGAACGCGGGCAATCATACCGCATGGTCCGCCAAGTTCAATGCACCATTTCGGACGACGATTCGGAAGCGTCCCCCGTTTTCCGTAATCGTCGTCCGTACCAGTGGGCGCTCAGGAACCCGCCTGCGCGATGGCTTGGCGGTTACGGTGGCACGATAGCGGCGACGCGAACGGTGCACGATTCGCCAATTGTCATCCGCCCTCCACCCATATAGGGGAAACTGGCATATGAAGAGATGATCCGGTTGACGATTACGGACGACGATTACGGAAAACGAGGAGACAATTCCGAATCGTCCACCGTAAGTGGTAACCGCACCGACTATAGGGACATACAGCGCTTGTTCGGCTTCCTTCAGCACCCGGTCAACGATCTGCCGCCGCGGTATTTCTTCCGCCGCCGCGCAGGAATGTCAGCGGAACGGCGAAGATGCGGTTTCCCAGCGTCAGCGCCTCGTCGCCACCGTACAGCACGATACCGTGCGCAAACCGCGACCCAAGCGCTTCCCGGCATTCGATATTTGAACATTGCGCGTTAAGATTTACAGAAGGCCGCAGCGACAAAGCCGAGCGACGAAGAGTAACCGACAAAGTGTGGGACGAAGCGTGCGACGAAATGTTGCGGACAGTCCCTTCGCGGTTCGAGCAGGGACGTGACCTGCTGAGACGAATCGCGGCCATGCTCGCAACACTCTCAGATGCGTTTGCCCTGCCGACAGCACGGCAACGACCCATTGCGCCGCGCCTCAACATCGCCGTGCGCGCGCGAGTCAGGTCTGGTAGGATGGCGCTCATGTCCGACGACATTCTCATACGCGGCGCGCGCGAGCATAATCTCAAGAGCATCGACGTCCGCATCCCGCGCCACCGGCTCACCGTGATCACGGGGCTGAGCGGCTCCGGCAAGTCGTCGCTGGCCTTCGATACGCTCTACGCCGAAGGGCAGCGGCGCTACGTCGAAAGCCTCTCGGCCTATGCCCGCCAATTCCTGGGCCAGATGCAGAAACCCGAGGTGGACCACATCGAGGGTCTCTCGCCTGCTATTGCCATCGAACAACGCACCTCCAGCGGCAACCCGCGCTCGGTGGTGGCCACCGCCACCGAGATTCACGACTACCTGCGCCTGCTCTACGGCAATGTCGGCCACGCCCACTGCCCGCAGTGCGGCCGGCCCGTCGAACGGCAGAGCGCCGAACAAATCGTCGAGCAACTCCTGGCCCTGCCGGCGCGTACCAAGCTGACATTGCTGGCGCCGCTGGTGCGCGGCCGCAAGGGCAGTCACCAGGACATACTCGACGGGCTGCGTCGCGAAGGCTTCGCCCGCGTGCGGGTGGATGGCCAGATCCTCGAACTCGAAGCCGTGCCCGCGCTGGACAAGAAGCGCAACCACACGATTGACGCGGTGGTGGACCGGCTGGTCGTCGGCGAGAGCATCCGCAGCCGCCTGACCGATTCGGTGGAACTGGCGCTAAAACGAGGCGCCGGGCTCGCCTCGGTGATCTGCTCCGAACCGCGCGGTGAAGTGACCGAACGCCTCTGCTCGGAACGCAACGCCTGCCCCGAGTGCGCCCTGAGTTTCGACGAACTGAAGCCGCGCCACTTCTCCTTCAACAATCCCCACGGCGCCTGCCCGACCTGCGCCGGACTGGGCACGCAACTGGTGTTTGACGAGGACCTGGTCGTGCCCGACAAATCGCTCTCGCTGGCGGACGGCGCCGTGCAGGCCTGGCGGCGCGGCGGGCATCGCCTGATCATCTACTACCGCCATCTGCTGAAAGCGGTAGCCGCCTGCTACAAGGTGGACATGGAGGTGCCCTACTCCAAGCTGCCCGCTGACTTCCGCCGCGTGCTGATGCATGGCACGGGTTCGGAAGAGATCGAGTTGCGTTTCTGGATGCGCGGCGCGGTGCGTAAGTACGTGAAGGCCTTCGAGGGCGTGCTGCCGTCGTTGCAGCGCCGTTACAACGAGACCGATATCGAGGAAATCCGCGAACGGCTGCGCCAGTTCATGGCGCGCGAGCGCTGCCCGGAGTGCCAGGGCGCCCGCCTGCGCCCCGAGGCGCGCGCCTGCACCGTCGGCGGACGCTCCATCGTCGAGATCATGGGCATGAGCATCCGGTCGGCGCGCGCCTTCTTCGAGAATCTCAGGCTCAACGAACAGGAGCGGCGCATCGCCGGCGAGGTGCTCAAGGAGATTTCGCGGCGGCTGGAATTCCTTTCGGATGTCGGCCTGGACTATCTGTCGCTGGACCGCGAGAGCGCGACGCTTTCCGGCGGGGAGATGCAGCGCATCCGCCTGGCGACGCAGATCGGCTCCGGCCTGGTGGGCGTGCTTTACGTGCTGGACGAGCCCACCATCGGCCTGCACGCGCGCGACAACGAACGGCTGATCGCCATGCTGCGGCAGCTCCAGCGGCGCGGCAACACGGTGGTGGTGGTCGAACACGACGCCGCCATGATCCGCGAAGCCGACCACATTGTGGACCTCGGCCCGGGCGCCGGCCGGCACGGCGGCGAACTGATCTACCAGGGCGATTACGCGGGGCTGCTCAACCAGCGGCAGTCGCTGACGGCGGCGTACATGACCGGGCGCGAACGCATCGGCGCCGGGGCCGGCCGCGCCGCCCCCGGCAAGCAGTGGCTCAAGATCGCGGGCGCGACCGAGAACAATCTGCGCGACCTCGACGTCGCCATTCCGCTCGGCTGCTTTGTCTGCGTCACGGGCGTCTCGGGCTCGGGCAAGAGCACCCTGGTGGACGAAATCCTGCGCAAGCACCTGGCGCGCCACTTCTACGGCGCCAAGGAGCGGCCCGGCGCCTGCCGCGCGATCGCCGGGGTCGAGCACCTCGATAAGGTGATCGAGATTGACCAGAGCCCGATCGGCCGCACGCCGCGCAGCAACCCCGCCACCTACACCGGCGCCTTCACGCCGATTCGCACGCTGTTCGCGGCCACGCCGGCCGCCAAGGTGCGCGGCTACGGCCCCGGCCGGTTCAGTTTCAACGTCAAGGGCGGGCGCTGCGAGGTCTGCGAAGGCGACGGTTCGCGCCGCGTCGAAATGCATTTTCTGCCGGACGTTTACGTGACCTGCGAGCAGTGCGGCGGGCAGCGCTACAACCGTGAGACCTTGCAGGTCCAGTACGGCGGCCGCAACATCGCGGAAGTACTGGCGATGACCGTGGACGAGTCGCTGGAAGTCTTCCAGGCGGTGCCGTCGGTGGCCGGCAAACTCCGGACGCTCTCCGAGGTCGGCCTCGGCTACGTGCAGTTGGGCCAGGCCGCCACCACGCTTTCGGGCGGCGAGGCGCAGCGCATCAAACTGGCGGCGGAGTTGAGCCGGCGCGCCACCGGCCGCACGCTCTACCTGCTGGACGAGCCGACCACGGGTCTGCACTTCGCGGACGTGCACAAGCTGCTGGAGGTGCTGCTGAAGCTGCGCGACGCCGGCAACAGCGTGCTGGTGATCGAGCATAATCTGGACGTGATCAAGTGCGCCGACTACATTATCGATCTGGGGCCGGGCGGAGGCGACGCCGGCGGCACGCTGGTGGCGACAGGCACGCCGGAGGAAGTGGCGGGCTGCAAGGCTTCGTATACTGGTCAGTATCTGAGGGACGCGCTTGGCATTGGGCGCTAGGCGAAATGAGAGACACTCGAAACTCGAAACTCGAAACTCGGAACGCGCCGAGGCCCAGCGCCGGCCGCCGGCTTGTCGCTCCGCTGCGCCTGCCGCTGTTGTTGCTGTGGCTGCTGGGCCAGGCCGCCGTCCCGGCGCGGGCCGCGGACGACCTGATGACGGCGCATGCCGCGCTGGCGGACGGGTTGTACGGCGTCGCCGAGCGCCACCTGGTGCACTATCTCGAACAGAACCGCGCGCGGCCGCGCGACTGCGTTCCGGCGCTACTCTGGCTGTGCCAATCCCTGGCCGCGCAGGGGCGTCCCGCCGATCTGTTAGCGGCGCTCGACGTGCGCCCGGAGGTGACCGCCGCGGGCGGCACGGATGGCGGCTTCGACTTCTGGCGCGCGCGCGCGTTGCTGGACGCGGGCCGTCCCCGCGCCGTGCTCGAGCTGGTGAACCGGCTGCCGCTCGGACAGCACGCGGAAGAATACGCCGTGGGGCTGCGGCGTGTGGCGGCGCGGGCTTCGCTGGCGCTGGGCGATCGTGAGGGCGCGCGCGCGTGGTTCACGGCGCTGGATGCCGCCACCAACCTGGCGGTCAGGGCCGGGAATCTGCTGGAGTGGGCCCAGGTGGAGCGTGCGGACGGTAAGTTGACGGCGTGCCTGGGACTGCTGGAGCGTCAGGCGGCGCTGGGCGCGGGCGAAGACGCGGCCGCCGCCATCGAGGCGGGTACGCTGCTGCGCGCGCAGGCGCTGCGCGAGCTGCGGCGCGAGAGCGAGAGCGAGAAGCTGCTGCTGCAACTGGCACGCAACGGCGCGGCGGCGCCCGCCAGCCGGGCCGAAGCCTGGGTGGCGCTGGCCGCGCTGGCCGCCGCCGGCGGACGTACCAACGATGTGCTGGCGTCGGGAAGGGAGGCCATGCTCGAACAGGTCCCGCCCACGGAGGCCTGGCGCATCGGCATGCTCTACGGACGTGTCCTGATCGGCGTGCCGGAACTCACCGGCGAGGGCGCCGCCTGGCTGAAGCGGCTGATACGCGAGCAGCCCGGCGCGCCGGCTTCGGCCGAGGCGCAAGCCGCCCTGGCCGCCGCCTGGCTGGCCGCCGGTTCGAACGAGCAGGCCGTGGCGGAATACCGCATCTATCTCGAGACCTACGACGAGCCGGAGCGCGTGCCCGCGGCCTTGCGCGGCAAGGCCACGGCGCTCTTCCGTATGGGCGCCTTCGAGGAATCGGCGGCGGCGTTCCAGCAGGCGGCCGCTGCCTTCACCAACGCCGAACCGCGCGCGGAATGCCTGCTGCAGGCGGCCAACGCGCTGCATGCCGCCAAGCGCTTCGAGCAGGCCGCGGCGGTCTACACGCAGGTGGCCGGCACGACCAACGCGGGGCCGCTGGCCGCCACGGCCGCCTTCATGGCCGCCGATGCGCTCGAGCGCATGGGCGACCTGCGCGCCGCCGAGGCGGCCTTCCGGACACTCTCGGAAAACGTCGACGACGACGACGCCGCGGAGAGCATGTTGCGGCTGGCGGCGTTGCGCGAACGCCGGCGCGACACCGACGCGGCCGTGGCGGCGTACAGCCGCGTCATCGAACAGTCCACCAACAGCGTGCACCGTGGACAGGCGCTGCTGGGGCGCGGACGCGTGCGGTACGGCGGCTACCAGTTCGATGCGGCGATCGCGGACTTCGCCAGCGCACGCGAGGCCCTGCCGAGTGTCGCCGCGGAAGCCGCCTATCTCCAGGCCATGGCGTTGTATGGCGCGGGACGCGACGAGGACGCCTGGCAGATCTGTCAGACCTTCGCGCAACGCTATCCCGGGGCGCCGCAACTGGCCGACGTGCATTTGTGGATGGCCAAGCACAGTTACAACCGGCAGTCGTTCGAGGAGGCACAGCAGCGTTTTCTTGACTGCGTTGCCCGCTGGCCGCGCGAGCCCTGGGCCGACGCCGCTCTGCTATGGGCCGGACGCGCCGCCTTCCGCCGCTCCGAGTTTCCGGCAGCGGTGGAAATCCTGGCGCGTCTGTCGCGCGACTACCCCGGCAGCGCCATGCTACCCGAAGCGCGTTTCGTGCAGGCGGATGCACTCTGCGAACTGGCGCGTTTCGAGGAGGCGATCCTGGTGCTGGACGAGATCATCAACCGGTACCCCGAGAGCGAATGGGTCACACCGGCCTGGTTGCGCAAGGGCGATAGTCTCTTCGCGCTGAGCTCGGACGCTCCCGCACGCTGCGAGGACGCCATCCGGGCCTATGCCGTCGTCACGGCGCGGCCGGACGTGACGACGGAGATGTCGCTGCAGGCGGCGTACAAGACCGGACGTTGCCTGGAGAAGCTGGAGCGGAACGACGAAGCGCTGGAGCAATACTACGACCGCGTCGTGGTGCGCTTCCTGCGCGAACGCGGCGAAGGCGTCTGGCACAGCGCGGCCGCGCAGAACTGGTTTGCGCGCGCGGCCCTGCAGGCCGCGGAGTTGCTGGAGGCGCGCGGCGATCCGGATGCCGCCGTGCGCGTGTTGCGGCGCGTGGAGCAGGCCGGCGTGCCCGGCCAGGCCGACGCGCGCGAGCGCATCGAGCGTCTGCGGACGGAGTATCGTTGGGGATGGCAGCCCACGCAGCCGGCCCCGGAGGAGACAGCGCCATGAATGGCTGGGACATCATGCGAGAGGGAGGCCCGGTGCTATGGATCATCGCCTTCTGCGGACTCGCCGCGCTGACGGTTTTCTTCGAACGCCTGCTGCACCTGCGGCGGGCGCGCATCCGCTACACGGATTTTCTCGGCGGGGTATTCAATATTCTCGACCGGCACAACATCAACGAGGCGTTGACGCTGTGCGATGACGCGCCCGGACCGGTGGTGCACCTGATGCGCACGGCTATCCTGCACCGCGACGCGCCGCGCGAGACGCTCCGCGAAGTGCTCGAGAACGCCGGCTACGCGGAAATTTCCCGCATGGAGCGCCGGCTGGTCATCCTGGCCACCATCGTGCAGGTCGCGCCCCTGCTGGGACTGCTCGGCAGCCTGCTGGGCGTGCTGGAGACGGTACTGGTCATGCGCAACCAGGCGCCACTGGTGCAGGCCACGGACCTGACAGGCGGACTGGTGCGCGCGCTGGTGACCTCCATCGCCGGCCTGATGGTGGCGATACCCGCCTACGCCATGTTCAACCTGCTGGTGATCCGCATAGACCGCATCGTGCTTGACATGCAGCAGGCCTCCAGTGAGATCACGGCCTTCATGGGACGCTGGACGGGCGGCGGTGCGCGGGCAACAAACGAGTAGCGCGACGGAGCTGTAGAGATGCGCAAACTGACGGCACAATGGGGTTCCTGGCGGGCCGATGGCCTTCGCATGCGCTTCCGACCGCGCAGTCGTATCGGGCAGCCCTTCCTGCAGGTGGTGCCGTGGGTAAGCTTCGTCATCGTAATGCTGTTGTTCCTGCTGCTGTCCAATCGCATGCTGCTGCGTCCGGGGGTCGGCTTCGACCTGCCGCGCGCCGCCTTCCGCGAGGGTTCGCAAAGCGGCGTGAGCGTCGTGATGGTCAGCGCGCAACGCCCCGATGGGGATGAGACACTGGTGTTTCTCGACAATGTGCGCTACCGCCTGAGCGAGCTCCAGCAGGTGGAGCAACTGCGCGCCGAATTGGGCCGCGCGGCCCTGCGGCCGGATGGCCGTCAACTGCTGCTGCTGGCTGACCGGCACGTACCCCACGGCGACGTCATCGCTTTCGTAGACCTGGCGCGCGGCGTGGGCGTGCAGCGGGTCAATGTCTCGATCAAACCGGAATGAGCAGACGACGCCAGACCGCGCAAGCGCCCACTTCCGCGTCCGGTCGCCGGCGCGGCTACACGCTGCGCCGCGAGCGGCTGGGCGAATGGGCCACGGTCGTCATCACGGCACTCGCCATCGGCTTGTGGCTGCTCTGGCCGCGGGGTCCTTACCGTCAACCGCGTGGGCGGCGTCTGCCCGAGACCGGCGCGGCCTATGTGACCGTGCAGCAGTCCGGCAGCGCGCTGGCGCTACGGGCCGATCGGTTCACGCACGCCGCCGGCGACGGACTCGGCGCGCAGGACGTGCTGCCGCTACAACCGGATTACGTGCCCGCGCCGATTTTGCCAGCGCCGCCATATCTCGAACCGGCGCGCGCGTGCCTGCCCGCGGCCAAAGCGCGCTTGCCGACCTTGCGCCCGCCGGTCGCGGGGCCGCCGCCGCCGGCCCTGACCGTGCCGCCCCCGCGGCCGGACGGAGTGCAGTTGTCGGCCGCCTTGCGGCAGGCGCAGTTCCGTTTCCAACCTCCCGCCGTGACCGGCGCTCCGCCGGGCCGCGCCCGTTTTCTGGTGGCGTTGGGTCCGGACGGCCACGTCGTGCATGTGCTCGACGAGGAGTCCAGCGACGCCATTCTGACGCGGCGCTGGCGCGGCGCCCTGCTGAGCGGTTCCGGCCGGACCAACGCCGCCGGCAGCGTGGAAGTGGAATGGAGCGGACCGTAATCCGCCGGCTGTTCAGGCGCGCCACTGGCGTGTGGCCAGTTGGAGCATATGGGGAGAAACGCTCAACGCCTGATTCTCAACTTCGGCGTTGAGAAGCGTTGAACGTTCTGGTTCTCAGACCCGGGCCGGCACAGCCTGTGCAGCGTCACCTCCGGCGGGCAGTTGAAGCGCACGGGCAAACCGCAGCAGCCAACGCCGGGGGAGGTGTAGCCGTGGACGTCCTCGAACTGCCAGGGGCCGCGCAGCATCTGGCGTGGACTGTCGTCGTTGTGGATCAGGATGCGGCCGCCTGGGAGACAGACCTGCCCGCCGTGCGTGTGGCCGGCCAGCACGGCCTGCACACCCTGGCGGGCCGCCTCGCGATGAATGACCGGAGAGTGAGACAGCAGAACCTTGGCAGCCGTCCGGGGCACATGCCGCAGCGCCCGCGCCAGACTGTGCGTGCGATAGATGTTGGGATCGTCAATGCCGGCCAGGTACAGGGTGGCCTCGCCGCGCCGCAACGCCACGGACTCGTTCAGCAGGAAACGGATGCCCTCGCGCTCCAGCGGCGGCACCATCGCCAGGAAGTCGTGATTGCCGAGCACGGCGAAGACCGGCGCGTCGATCGCCGCGCGCAGCCGCAGCATGGCCTCTACCGCCGGTCCGCACGGGCCAACCGTGGAGTTGCGGTAATCGCCGGTCAGCACGCACAGATCGTAGCGCAGGTCGCGGAGCGCCGCGGCGATCGGTGTGATCAGTGTGGGATCGAGATCAATATGCAGGTCGCTCAGGTGCAGGATGGTGTAACCCGCGAAGGGCGCCGGCAGGTCGCGCACGAGCAGGTCGTGGCGGACGACCCGCAGGCTCCGGAACTGGCGGTTGCCGTGTTCATACATGCCCAGCAGGCGCAGACCCAGTGTTAGCAGCGGCTGGGCCACGTGAATCTTGATGGCCGTAAGCTGTGGACTGACGGGCCGGCGGTGTTCCAGGATGCGTCCCTGCTCGATCGCCAGACGGCGGCGGTATTGGCGGTGGCCGAGACGGGCGCGCAAACGATCCGGTGCGATGGATTGTGACTGGCCGGGCATCGCCGGACAGTCTTGGCCTACACCCCCGGCGCCGTCAAGAGCGTATTCCTGTCGATTCTGGCCGCCATGATGAAATCGTTCCGGGACAGGCCGCCGATTTTGTGTGTCGTGAGGGAGAGGCGCACGGTCCTATACGACACGGACATGTCGGGGTGGTGGCCTTGTTCATCGGCTATGCGCGCCACTTGGTTCACAAAGGCCATGGCTGCGCCGAAGCTGTCGAACTTGAGCTCGCGTGTGAGCATGGCACCCGCCAGCGACCAGCCGGGTACCTCGCGCCGCAGACGCCGCGCCTGTGCGGGCGTGAGGGGCGTGTCGCCCGATGCTGGCGGTGCGCAGACCTGTTCCGCCAGGGGGGGCAAGGCGGAGGCCTGCGTTGCAGGTGCATCCGCGGGCGGTCGCGCGCGCCGCGCACGCGCCGGACGTCCCGGCGCGGCGGCGCCGTCGCGGATCAGGGCGCGCGCCGTCTCTACCTGGTCCCAGACGTTGCACATCATGGCGCCGCGGATCTTGCCGTTGCGGAGGTAATAGATGGTGCCGGTCTCGAAAGGCTTCCGCCAATCGGCCCGCGTCTCCATGCGCGCGTTGACCTCGCCGACCGCTTCGTAACCGAATTCGAACAGGTCCGAGAAGAAATAGGGCATATAAGTGAATGGCGCTTGGGCGCCAGCCATGTTGCGTCCGGCCTGCCGGCCCTGATTCAGGGCGTTGTCCCAGTGCTCGACGCGCGCCGTCTGACCAAGCGCCCGATAGGGGAACCGGGCGTTGTCTCCGGCGGCGTAGATGTCCGGATGCGCGGTCTGCAGGTACGCGTTGACCAGAATACCGTCCCCCGTGGCCAGTCCGGCCTGCATGGCCAGGGCAACCGCGGGCGCGACGCCTGCGCCCACAATCACCAGGTCGGCCTCGAGCCGCGTGCCGGCATCGGTGCGCACGATGAAGCGGGATCCCCGCCGCGCGAACGCTACCGGCTTCTGTGCCTTGAGGATGCGAATGCCGCGCTCCCGGAAACGCTGCTCCATGGCCAGTCCCAGCTTCTCCGGGAAGACCCGGTCGCAGAGGTGGGAGGCCGGATAGATCATCGTGACCCGCAGCTTGTTGGAGCATAAGACGGCCGCCATCTCCGAGCCGATGAATCCCCCGCCGACGATCGCCACCGACTTGTCGGCCTGGGCCTCCGCGCGGATGCGACGGTAGTCGTCGAGCTCGCGGTAGTAGCAGATCCCGTCCAACCTGCCTCCGTGAATCGGCAGGACTTGCGGCGTGGCGCCGGTGGCCAGCAGCAGCTTACCGAACCGGTAGCTCCGGCCGGATGCGTCATGCACGGTCTTGTGCCGGACGTCCAGGGCCACCGCCCGGCGGTCCGTGAGCAGCGCCACGCCTTGATCCTCGAAGAATGCGCGACTGTGCAGATAGATATCGCGGAGCTTCTTCTGGCCGAGCCACAGCTTCTTGGAAAGGGGCGGGCGATCGTAGGGCAGGTGCGGCTCGGCGCCGAGCATCGTGATGGCGCGTCGCCGATCGCATTCCCGTATGCCTTCGACGGCCGATGCCCCGGCCAGGCCGGCGCCAACGATCAGGTACTCGCAGGTGTGTTCGGTCATTTCGATATCTCCTCAAAGCACGAGGACAATCTTGCCGCAGGCGTGTCGGGACTCGCTCAGGGCCTGTGCCTTGGCCGCTTCTTCCAGTTTGAAACAAGCCGCGATCTGCGTGTGTAGCTGCTCCTCCTCGATCATGCGCGTCAGCGTGCAGAGCTGGTTGTGGTTGGGCGTGACGAAGACATAGAACGCCGCCAGCCCCTCGCGCTTGAGCGCCTCCACTTCGCCGGGGTCGACGAGCGAGACCAGACGTCCGCCGGCGCGCAAGACCTCGCGGCTGGCGGTCAGCACGCCGCCACCGGCGCAGTCGAAGATGACGTCGACGCCAGCGGGGCAGGTCTGCCGCACCGCGTTCCGCACAGGCCCTGCCGTGTAGTCGATCGGTACGTCGCAGCCCAGCGAGCGCAGATAGTCATGGTTGCGCGGGCTGGCCGTGCCCAGCACGCGGGCGCCGCGCCGTTTGGCCAACTGCACCGCGAAGGTGCCGACGCCGCCGGCCGCGGCATGAATGAGCACGGTCTCCCGCTCCTGGAGTTGGGCGGCGTCGAAAAGCGACTGATAGGCCGTCAGCGCCGCCAACGGCACGGTGGCGGCTTCAATAAAGGACATATTCCGAGGTTTTGGCGCCGCACTGTCCTGGGGCGCCGC
>JAQULY010000064.1 GCA_028718445.1 Kiritimatiellia bacterium | reverse complement strand
GCGATCTGGAGCCGCATGGTGAGGGATGTTGAGTTCGACTTGATTGAGTTCTGGGAGGATATGGCATCCAAAAACGGATGCCTGATTTCCCCCGACATGTTCCGGGAATTCATGCTTCCGCAGTACAGGCGCGTGAAGGCGTTCGCCGCCCAGCACAACGTCTCCATCATTCTGGTGGATTCGGACGGCTACATTGACAAACTGGCGGGTTTGATGTTGGACGCTGGCGTCACTTCGATGTACCCGTTTGAGGTGGGCGCGGGATGCAACGTCGATGAGGTGCGCCGCCAGCACCCGACCATGGGTGTAATCGGCGGTCTGGCGAAGGAGGCAATGATCTACGGCAAGTCGGCCATCGACAAGGAGATGGAAAAGGCCCGCCATCTCATCTCGCTGGGTCGCTTGATCCCGGGCCCCGATCACTTCGTGCAGTCAGATGTGTCCTGGGAGAACTACCGCTATTTCATGGAACGACTGAGGGAAGTGGTGCTGACAACGAAGCCGGAGGGCCAACACCGAAGTGCAGGCGACGCGTGACGGCGCGCCTGACTTCTGGCGTGCATCCCCCTCTCCCTCCCTCGCCACCGCCGTCTCCCCCGCCGGCAGATGCGCCTTCATTTGCCTGATACGCAACGCCGCCAGCCTGGCGGCATCGGTCCAACCCAAATTCTTGAGCATCTTGCCGGCCTTGCGCGCGCACACCGGACAGTGCTCCTTGTTGTCCCCCAGCACCCACCGGTACCGCCGCTCCGCGGCATTCGCCATTCTTGCCCCCTCTGTGTCCCCTGTGCCCTATGTGAGAGACTCTCCCCGGTGGGTTCAGGTCTTCCCGAGCCCTGTTGCCCTTGAGTCTGTAGATTCCCGCCGCCATCCCATCCTCCACAACACGCAGAAAATCAACATCCCGCTTGCCGGAATCCCTGCTTGACCCCTGTCTCTCAACGGAATAACCTGCCCTTGTTGCCCGACACACATGCCCCCCTGTGACCTTGAACGGCAGCATAGGGCGTGATGGTTTGCACGCCACGGGCGGTGTCTTGAACCTGCCAATTGTGATCCTCATGAAGACGTTAGGCAACAAGGAGAGTGAGAGATGACTTCCGACAAACTGGCCGTGCTAATCGATGCTGACAATGCTCAAGCGTCCATCGTCCAAGAGTTGTTGTCGGAGATATCGCGCTATGGCACTGCGAGCGTGAAGCGAATCTATGGGGATTGGACGACTGACAAGCTGAAGGCGTGGAAATCCGTCCTAAACAAGATGGCGATCCAACCCATTCAGCAGTTTGCATATACCAATGGGAAGAATTCGACAGATTCCGCACTCATCATTGATGCAATGGACCTGTTGCATGACGGGAACTTGAACGGCTTCTGTCTGGTATCGTCGGATAGTGACTTCACAAGACTCGCGACGAGGATTCGCGAAGCGGGGTTAGTGGTTTACGGATTTGGTGAAAAGAAGACGCCTCAGCCATTCGTCGCAGCTTGTGACAAATTCGTTTATACCGAGATCTTGAGAACCTTGCAGATTACAGTTCCGGGCACCAGTCCGACTGCGCCTAATAGTGCATCTCCGGAATGTCCAGGCAAAGGGCCGATAGAAGATCATGCTGCCGGGGGAGACGACCTGGAGAAGAAGTTGTCTGTTGCTGTTGGTGCATGTGCGTTGGACAATGGCTGGGCAACCCTTGCACAGGTGGGATCAATGCTCCTGAAGAACGATTCATCCTTCGACCCTCGCAACTTCGGCTTCTCCAAACTTGGCGAACTCGTACGCAAGCAGGACTACTTGGAGGTCAAGGAAATCCAATCTGCGAAAGGCTCACCAATTGTCCACCTTCACGTCAGACTAAAGGCATGCCTATCTACTGATAAGAAGACTCAAGGAAGGACGACAGCCTAACAGTCCTCTCATGCAACGGGATGCCGTGCATGGAGGGCGACGTTTGCTGCGGAGGAGAGAAAGCAACATGGATGCCGGTCCATGCGAGCGCTCCATCGCAGGCTTGTTTGCGGGGCCACGGTGGTGACGCTGGGAGCAAACGGATTGGCCGGAATAGATGGCGATCGTTTCTTCCACGTGCCCGGAAACACGGTCCCTGCCGTTGACGAGGTGGGCTGTGGCGACACGGTTCGCGCCGGTCTCGCCCTTGGCATGGCTGCCGGTCTTCCGCTCGAGCAGGCGGCGCACTTGGCCAATGACGCCGCCGCCGTCATCGTCCAGAAGCCGGCGACTGCATTCATGACTCGGGAAGAACTGGTGACATTCGTCAGTCGAAAAGGATGAAGACCACAACCAGCGCGTGCGCCCTTGGCGCTACCGCGCGGAAGCGACCCACTCGTTGACTTGCCGCGCCTTGGAGTATAGGCTACGTACGTTGCTTGAGTAGAGAATATGACCCTCGAAAGTGCCGAACACAAGCGAGAAGGGGAGGGCGGCCGTGAAGAATGACCTTGGAATAGTCGGCATTGCCGTTTGCAGCCTGCTGCTGGCGGGCTGCGAGACTTTCTACCAGGCCGGCTATGACGACGACGAACGCCGCGAGGCAATGCGCATCGAGATGGCCAGGCAGCAGGCGGCGCGCGATCTTGAGGCCATGAAGGCCGAAACCGAGGCCTTGTCCGAGATGGTGCAGCGGCTGGATGCGCGCATTGACCGCATCGAGGGCGAAGCGCGCCAAGCAGGGGCAACGCGCGCCGAATTGGATGGTCTGCGGCGCGATCTGGATCAACTGCGCGCGGAACGGGCCGAACTGCGCAAACAGATTGTGGACGACCTCAGCAGCGAGATGGCCAAGTTGCTGGCCGCGCAGGCGCCCGCGTCCGGACGCGATGCCGGCGGCGGCGCCACGAGCGGAACCGAAACGCGCGGCCAGTCGGGCTGGGAACACAAGGTTCAGGCCGGACAGACGCTCTCGGAAATTGCCGCGGCCTACAAGGTGCCCGTCGCCAAGATCATCAAGGCCAACAACCTGAAGGACGACCGCATTCGCGTCGGTCAGGTTCTATTCATTCCCGACTGATCAGCGTGTCGGCAACAGAAGCCGCCAGGGCGCCTGGTCTTCCTGGCCTTTCACCGGAATGTACAGCACGCTGTCGGCAAAGCCGTCCGGCGTGCGCGCGCGGATGGGGGTCTTCGGAATTTCCAGCGGCGGACGGTGCGGTGCGGTTGGGGCTGGCGCTACGGTAGCGGTGGCCACGGCGGCGGGCGCCGTTGCTGCTGGCGCGACAACCGCGGGAGCTGCCGCCGGCGCGGTTGGTGTGGCTGGCGCTGCCGGCGCGGCGGCCGCCACGGGCGCGGCCGCTGCCGGTGGCGGCGCCACGGTCAGGCGGTCACGCAGACGTTCGTTGTCGGTGCGCAGACTGTTTAGCGACTCCCGCAGCCGTTTCAGCTCTTCGCCGATCGCCGCCGGCAGTGGTGCCGCCGGCGGCGGCTCCACTGGCGCGATTGCTGCCGGAGCAGGCGCCGCCGCGGGGGTCGGCCTGATGGCCGCCTGCAACAGCGCGCTCTGCATGCGTTGCATGTGTCCGAAGATCATGATACCTGCCACCAGAAATCCCGCCACCACCAGGGCCATCAGGGCCACGAAGAAGCTGCTCAGCAATACCAGGCGTTTGCGCGCCCGTTGACGTTCGGTCTCCAGATAATCCTGAAAGGCCTTGAGTACGGGAAACGAATCTCCACTGGCCTGCAGCGCGGCGGCGTGGATCGAAACAAGCTCTCCCGACGAGCCGGATGTTGCCCCGGTGGCGGCGGACGGCGCGTCCATCGCGGGCTGCGGCAGATCGTAGCCGACGTCCACACGCGCGGCGGCGGTCCCGGTGACGGTCTGTTTGGGAGGGATGTCAGACATGGTCTGAATGTACGACATTCGCCGCGAGGTGGCAACTAGTGTGGCGATGTGAGGTGAAATGGGTCAGTGAGAGGTGAGGTGGGGCGCGAATGGGGTGCATGTGAGCCTGAGCGATTTGCTGACCGTGCTATGAAGGCGTGGAGGCGCAGCCGGCCCATGCTGACGCGCCGTTTTCCGGTAGTCCCGATACGCGCCGCGCTTGCCCCCGGCGGCGGGACACGGGTACTTCGTCCGGTTCAGGAGCCGCCGCCGGGACGCTGACGGGCAGCGCCGACACCCTTGCCTGTGACCCGGAGTACTTTTCCACGGAGTCAGGCGCAGTTACAAGTCTCTCACGCTCACATGCACCCCACTCGCGCCCATACTGTAAGGTTGGAGGGGTGAAGGGGTGAAGGTTGAAGCCCACTAATAGGCTGAATAGCCCAATCGAACCGCAGATTTCCGAACACTGAACCGCAGAATGTAGAAGTCAATCCCTTCCTGATTCGGACCTCAAACCCGGAGTCCGTCGGCGAAGCCCTGCAGTTCGTTCTCTTGCTCGATGATCGAGCGCACCAGGGCGAACTGGGTACGGCAACGGTCGAGGTTGTGGCGGGGACGACGTACCTTGAAGTAGACATCGCCCAGCAGATAGTCGGTCAGGAAGCGCACGCCGCATTCCAGGGTCATGAGGCGCCCGCTGAAGGCCAGGTGTGCGCGCTCGGTGGCGTTCAGGAAGTCGGCCGCTTCAAGGTAGCCGCGCGCCAGCGCCTCGAAGATCTCGCGGCGGCAACGGACCTGGTTGAAGTCGGTGCTGTCCTCCGGCAGGTTGATCGTCGCGGAACGCACCATGTCGCCGAAGTCATACAGCGCCAGGCCGGGCATGACCGTGTCGAGGTCAATCACGCAGACACCCTCGCCGCTGCGGTCGTCTATCATGACGTTGTTGATCTTGGTGTCGTTGTGGGTAACGCGCTCCGGGATGGTGCCGGCCGACGCCAGATTCAGCAGCCGGCCGGCCTCGGCTTCCTGGGAGAGGGCGAAATCGAGTTCAGGGCCCACTTCGCGCAGGCGGTCGTGGGGGTTGGCGTGGACTGCTTCGTGCAAGGCGGCGTAGCGGTGGGGCGTATCGTGGAAGCGGGGGATGGTCTCGTGCAGACGTTCCCCCGGCAAGTCCGCCAATAGGGCCTGGAAACGGGCAAAGGCGCGCGCCGCCTCGAAGGCCTTGGCGGGCGTGTCGGTCAGGTCGTAGGTGCGGGCTTGTTCGATAAAGAGGTAGGCGCGCCAGACGCCGCTGTCGGCATCCCGCAGCAAGGCTTCGCCCGCGCGCGTGGGCACCAGCGTCAGCGCGCGCCGGGTGGCGTCGTTCTGCCGCTGGCGGCGCAGGCGCGCCTGCGCGTGGGCGGTGACGCGGGCGACATTGGCCATCAGGTCCAGCGGCGCGCGGAAGATGCGGGTGTTCAGTCGTTGCAGGATATACTGGACGGGGGTGCCGGCCTGGGTGACGCGCACGCGGAAGGTGTCGTTGATGTGTCCGCTGCCGTAGGGTTCGCCCTCCAGGTAATCGCCCCGCAGGTCGAATTCGGCGGCAACGGCCGCCAGGTTGACGGATGATGTTGTCTGCATGCTCGCTTCACGCCCCCAGCCGGACAGAGTGACCGCCGGCAAACGAGCGCGAGAATAGATTGCACGGGAGAGGAAGTCAATGCAAGGGCACGTGATGCAGCAATGGTCAGTTAAGCAGGGGAGAGAGTGGAGTGCATGTGAGCAGGAGCGATTTGTTGATTGTACTATGGGGACATGGAGGCTTGGCACGGAAGCGGCGCGGATCGGGCCGGAAAGCCGGCCCATGCTGACGCGTCATTTTCCGGTAACCCCGATCCGCGCCGCGCTTGCCCCCGGCGGCGGGACACGGGTTTTTCGTCCGGTTCAGGAGCTGCCGCCGGGCCGCTGACGCGCAGTGCCCGCACCCTTGATGCATAGCCCGGTGATCACTATCGCGGCGCCAGCCACACGTCTGGTTCGCTCACCTTCAAATGCACCCCACTCGCACCTCTATCTCACTGACCCATTGTGTGATTGACACGGGGACTGGAGACGGCGGTCCCCGCCGTTCCGTGAGACCGGCCGGGACGGCCGGCTCCATCGGCACAAACCCTTGTACGGCCGGCGCGCCACTTGACCAACAGGAGGGTGCGCGGTAACGTACAAACACCACATCGCACTTCCGTCGGGAAGAGGGCGAACTGGGTGTCTCTGGGTCGGAATCGTGAAATATGGAGGTTGTGCGTGAAGAAGCGCAATCGCATCGCACTGTCGCTGTTGTCCCTATGCCTGCTGTCCGCGGCCTCGCCGGCCGCTACCTACCACGGCGGCACCATCTCTGCCGACGAGACCTGGACGCTGGCGGGTTCGCCGCACATTATCAACAGTTCTCTCAGAGTGGAGGCGAAAGTCACGGTCGAAGCTGGGGTGACAGTCGAAATGCATACTTATGTCCTGGTCCTTCCCCCTGGCTCAATCGTAGCCGTAGGATCCCCGTACAAGCCGATTGAGTTCAAAGGCAATCAATACGATGTGAGTATTGAGTCAGATGTGGTATCCGAGTTCAGGTATTGCCATTTCCAGAACCTTCTCGAGATAGCGTTATGGCCGATTTGGGCCGATCCTGACCCAATTCCTTCAGCCTCTCACCTGTTTCAGCATTGCCTATTCTTGGGTGGGATCAACTCGGCAGGCGTGATCATCTCTCTTTCTCCCAGCAGGATATTGAATTGCACGTTCTTGAATAACAGGAGGGGAGCCATATGCGTCTATATGTCGTTTATGACAGCGAATGCAATACCGACCATTCGCAACAATACCATCATAGGACCGGGTATAGCGATTTTGGAGGACGGCAACTGCTGGAACGAGCCTTTCATTCAGGACAATCATGTGACCGGGCCCTATGGAATCCGCCTGGACGGCCCTGCGATCGAGGGCCTGCTGGTCAAGAACTGCAGCTTCAACTGCGTCACCGGCATTGTCAACGAAAGCGCGTCACACATTGACTTGACCCTTGAAGGCTGCGATCTGACGTCAGTGGCTGGTGTGTTGCCGTCCGGCACTTTCGTCCTGATCAACAACTGGTGGGGCACGACCAATTCGACGGAGATTGATACTCGCATCTTCGGCGGCGCCCTGGATGAGTCCGCCTTCATGCCTTGCGCCACCAACTCCTGCTTCCAACAGGCCGATGTGGATGGCTCGGCCGCCGGCAATGCCACCGGGCAGGAGGACGCCACCATGGTGAAGGAGCACATCGTCGGGTTGCGGCAGTTGACACCCGAGCAGCAGGCGATTGCGGATGTGGATCACGACAACGACGTGGATCTGCGCGACGCCCTGATGATCGAGTCGTTCGTCAAAGGCACCTTGTGGCGTCTGCCTTCCCCGTGACCGGGCGTCCATCGGTTGCCGTTCTTCGACCACACTTTCACATCCGTATCACATCATGAGATCGCCACGCGCCATGTTGCTGGTTGGCATGTTGACGCTCGGGACGACCGGCTCCATCTATACGGGGACTGGAGACGGCGGTCCCTGCCGTTCCGTGAGACCGGCCGGGACGGCCGGCTCCATCGGCATAAAACCTTTTACGGTCGGAGCGCCACTTGACCAACCAGGATGGTGCGCGGTAACGTAGAAACACCACATCGCACTTCCGCCGGGAAGAGGGCGAACTGGGTGTCTCTGGGTCGGAATCGTGAAATATGGAGGTTGTGCGTGAAGACGCGCAATCGCATCGCACTGTCGCTGTTGTCCCTATGCCTGCTGTCCGTAGTCTCGTCTGCCGAGACCTACCACAGCGGTACCATCTCTGCCGACGAGACTTGGACGCTGGCGGATTCGCCGCACCTTGTCGGTGGTGATTACCTTTTAAGTGTGCACGCAAAGGTCACGATCGAACCTGGGGTGACTGTCATAGCATACGTGCATATTGACATGTTTGAACGTGGTTCCATTTTGGCCATTGGCTCGCAGGACAAGCCGATCAAGTTCTTCGGGTATCATAATCATAACGGTATATTTCTTGACTACGCTACACCTTCGGTGTTTAAGTATTGCCGTTTTTCGGACTTCGGCACGATCATCCCTGACCTAGGCTGGTCGTCACAATCACATTTGTTCCAGAACTGCTCATTTCAGGGCGCTAGCCAATATGGTGCGGTGGGTTTTACGGCTTGTGCCGTCAGGATATTGAACTGCACATTCTTGTACAACAGCGGGCCAGCCATATCGATCATACTCGACGACACATTAGAGGATGGGTTTCCGACAATTCGCAACAATGCCATCATAGGGCCTGGAATAGAGATACAAGGCAGCGGCAGCGCCTGGAACGAGCCCATCATTCAGGACAATCATGTGACCGGTCCCTACGGAATCCGTCTCACTATGGACTCGGTTCGAGGCCTGCTGATCAAGAACTGCAGATTCAATTGCCCCACCGGTATTGTCAACGAAAGTGTGTCATCGCTTGACCTGACCGTTGAAGGTTGTGACTTGGCGTCAGTTGCAGGCCCAATGCCGCTGTCCGGCAAGCTCGTCTTCACCAACAACTGGTGGGGCACGACCAATGCGGCGGAGATTGATGCCCGCATCTTCGGCGGCGCCCTGGATGAGTCCGCCTTCATGCCTTGCGCCACCAAATCCTTCTTCCAACAGGCCGATGTGGATGGCTCGGCCGGCGGCAATGCCACCGGGCAGGAGGACGCCACCATGGTGAAGGAGCACATCGTCGGGTTGCGGCAGTTGACACCCGAGCAGCAGGCGATCGCGGATGTGGATCACGACAACGACGTGGATCTGCGCGACGCCCTGATGATCGAGTCGTTCGTCAAAGGCACCTTGTGGCGTCTGCCTTACCCGTGACCCGGCGCCCACCGGGTTCCGTCCTTCGACCACACCTTCACAGCCCTATTTGACCATGAAATCGCCACACGTCATGTTACTGGTTGGCCTGTTGACGGCCGGTCTGGTCGGCTCCATCGGCACAAACCCTTGTACGGCCGGCGCGCCACTTGACCAACCAGGATGGTGCGCGGTATGGTACAAACATCAGATCGCCCTTCCGTCGGGAACAGGGCGAACTGAATGTATCTGGATTGTGACCATGAAAGAAGGAGGTTGTGCGTGAAGAAGCGCAATCGCACCGCACTGTCGCTGTTGTCCCTATGCCTGCTGTCCGCGGCCTCGCCGGCCGAGACCTACCACAGCGGCACCGTCTCCGCCGACGAGACCTGGACGCTGGCGGGTTCGCCGCACATTGTCAATGATCAGCTCTATTTAAACGCAAAAGTCACGGTCGAACCTGAGGTGACAGTCGTGACATGGGCGGATGTTCATGTATATGAGCATGGTTCCATCTTGGCTATTGGCTTGCCTGACAAACCGATCAGGTTCGGCAGCTATCATTACAACATGCATATATGGTCTGAGACACCTTCGGTGTTCAGGTATTGCCGTTTCTTGAACTTTGACACGATCTATTTTCTTGATGCCATGCTGTCAGCATCGCATTTGTTCCAGCACTGCTCATTTCAGGGCGGTGGCCAATACGGTGCGGTAAATGTTTGGGCTTCTCCCGTCAGGGTATTGAACTGCACATTCTTGCACAACAGTGGGCCAGCGATAGTGATCGGACTCTACGACATGACACCCGATTTGTTGCCGACAATTCGCAACAATGCCATCATAGGGCCAGGAATTGAGATACAAGGCAACAACGGCAGCGCCTGGAACGAACCAATCATTCAGGACAATCATGTGACCGGTCCTTACGGAATCCGTCTCACTATGGACTCGGTTCAAGGCCTGCTGATCAAGAACTGCAGATTCAATTGCCCCACCGGTATTGTCAACGAATGCGTGTCATCGCTTGACGTGACCGTTGCAGGTTGTGACTTGGCGTCAGTTGCAGGCCCAATGCCGCTGTCCGGCAATCTCGTCCTCACCAACAACTGGTGGGGCACGACCAATTCGGCGGAGATAGGTGCCCGCATCTTCGGCGGCTCCCTGGACGAGTCCGCCTTCATGCCTTGCGCCACTAAATCCTGCTTCCAACAGGCCGATGTGGACGGTTCGGCCGGCGGCAATGCCACCGGGCAGGAGGACGCCACGATGGTGAAGGAGCACATCGTCGGGTTGCGGCAGTTGACACCCGAGCAGCAGACGATCGCGGATGTGGACAACGACAACGATGTGGATCTGCGCGACGCCCTGATGATCGAGTCGTTCGTCAAGGGCACCTTGTGGCGTCTGCCTTCCCCGTGACCGGGCGCCCATCGGTTGCCGTCCTTCGACCACACCTCCACAGCCGGATCAAACCATGAAATCGCCACGCATAGTGTTACTGGTTGGCCTGTTGACAGCCGGTTTGGCCGGGGCGAGCACATATGACGTCACCAACCGGGTCTCGTTCGATACGAACTACCTGACCGGCGTTACGGGCCGTTTGCAGATGGTGCCGATCCGGCTCAATCCGGATGGCGCCTCGATCGGGGGCCTGGCCTTTGACCTATGTCTCGAACCCGCCATGGGCGTGCTGAAGTTCGTGAGCGTGAGTGCGCCCTGGGCGGATTTCAATGGCGGACTGGCGGCGACAGTCGGCCACGCCGTCGCGCCCGGCGGCGTCACTAACCTCCGCGTGTTGGCCGTCAACCCGCTGTGCCCGGGCGGGCTGGCGGGAGATCACGATGCGTTGGACCTCTACTTCGAAGTTGTCGGACCCACCGGCAGCGTCTGCCAGCTCTCGCTGTCGAACGTCGTCTCCGTAACCACCCCGGCCTCGGGCACCACCAACGAACCGGTGCTGGTGTGCGTCACCGAAACGACCTCCGCGGTCTTCACGGTCACCGGCCGCATGGATGACATGCAACTGCTCGCCAACGGCGCGCCCCAGCCTGGCGGCATCAACACGCTGGAACTCTGGTCGTCCGGCGGCGCGCCGGTCAGCGCCTTCGATGTGACGCTGAACTTCCCAACCTCGCTGGTCAGGATTGTGGAAGTGATCCCGGCGACACGCGGCCTGAGCGTGACGTCGGCGAGCGGCACATTCGATAGCGGCGCGGCGCGTGTGGTGGGAGTCGCGCCCGAGGCATCTCCGGTGCCCGGTGTGGCGCACCCGGTTGCCACGGTCCTCTACGAGGTTGCCAAGCCCGAGACCAACGCGGTCCTCGCGTTGTCCATGGACGTCAACGGTCTGTGCGTGGACAGCTTCGTGCACCCCGGCTTCCTGCAATACGCGGGCGAGACCAATCTGCTGGAGGCCGTGCATGCGCCGGCGGCGGCGATCGTGGAGTCCGCCGCGGATATGCGCCTGGGCGACGTGACGCCGGTGGGACTGCAGGCGCAAGCGCCCATGGCCGGCGCGTTCGATGCGACGCTGACCTTCCCGACGTCCGTGTTCCGCTGCGTGGACATCTCCTGTGACCTGCCGGACGGCGAGGTGTTCTACGATCGGGCGCAGGCCGCCACCGGCGCTGTGAGAGTGATTGGAGTCACCGCGAGCAGCCTGGCTGATAACTGCCGCGACTGGCTGAGTCTGGCGACCGTGCACCTTGACGTACGCGACGATGCGCCCGCCAACGCCTGGTCCTCGGTCAGGCTGACGGTTGACAACCTGCATGCCCTGGGGCCGTTGCCGATGGCAGACTACCTGGTCGCTCCCGTTGAGGCGCCGGTCAGCATCATTGCTCCCGAAGCTCCGGACGTTGTACTGATGGTTACGAATCCAGTCACGCTGCCCTGGGGGGAGAGCGTGGAGATTCCGGTTGCCGCCGCATTGCGGGGCATGAAGCCGGTGATGACGATGGGTCGGGCGCTCTACGATCCCGCGCAGCTCAACTTCACCGGTATCGTGCCGAGCGGGATCGGATCAAACGGCGTTGCCACGGTCAACACGAACACGCCCGGTGTCGCCAGCTTCATCTTCGCTTCGATCGTTCCCGTGGAAGAGCCGACAGGGGAAGGGGAGGAAGAGGAGGAGGAGGGGCTGCCGGAACTGTTCAGGCTTGGCTATGAAGCGATCGGCACGGTCTACGGCTCGGGCGAAGCGGGTCTGCTGCTGGATGGGGCGGCGCACGGCGTGGAGATCTTCCCGAACAAGACCGAGGCCGCCACGGGCGTGAGCTTGAGCTACGCGATTGGCGAGAGCGCGATGGACAGCGACGGCGACACCATGCCGGACTGGTGGGAGTACGAGAACTTCGGCGGCCGCACCAACGGCGTGCCCGATGAAGATGCTGACAACGACGGGATGCCGAACGGCGGCGAATATGGTGCTGACACCAACCCCTGGAATCCCACGTCGCGGTTGGCCATCACGGCCATCGGTTTGTCCGGCGAGACCGTCGGACTTGACTGGCAGGGCGGCGTCCATGCCACTCAGTTTGTCGAGAGTTGCGACGCGCTGACGGGAACGGACAGCGTCTGGGCGGCGGAGTTCGTGAATCCGCCGCCAACCACGCCCGAGAACCACCTGGACATGCAGGCAGCCTCGACCTCGCGCTTCTATCGCGTGCGGGCAGTGCGCTGATCGTGCGCCTGGTCGGAGGTTCGCAATTTGGCGGTTAAGTGCCAAGCGCTTTGCCAAAGCGTGGCTTCCCTTCGTCAATCTGCGGTTCGTATGCGGGGGAACTTGCGGCCCAAGCGAACCGCAGATTGACGAATACTGAACCGCAGAATGTAGAAGTCAATTCCGTCTCCGCACTGGAGGCTCTTGCCTTCATGATTCTAGAATCGTTATTCGTCAATCTGCGGTTCGCACGCGCGGGAAACCTGCGACACCTGAACCCCGAACCCTTTCCACGCCACTCCGCGAGTCAACCATCCTGACTCGCACCCCGGTGCGCTGAACCGTGCGCGGAACGCGCGTAACCCCTTGGACAAAAGGTGGTGATGTGGCATAATTATCCACCAATTTCTCGTTCTTTCCGGAGGTACACTGTGAACATGACGGCGACGCTGTCGCGCATGGTGGTTCTGACTGGTCTCCTGTTGACTGCGGCGCGGCCGGCGCGGGCGACGGTCTACGATCCGACCGGCGATTTCAGCATAACCAACGGCAATCCCAACGGCGTGTGGACCTACGGCTGGATGGACACGTCGTTTACGTCGTTCACGCCCTTCACTAAAGTCACGATGGGATCCGGCGGCGTCAACCCCCAATGGTATGGCTGGCATACCGACAGCACGCCCTGCCTGTGGCTCAACAAGACAACCGGCACCATCTCTGACAACCCGCCCGGCTGGCTGGCATTGCATCCCGGTCCTGGATCCGAACCGGCCGTCCTGCGCTGGACCGCCGGCACGCCCGGCCATTGCCGGGCTGAGGGTCAGTTCTTGGCCGGCGCGAGCGGCACGATGCTGGTGGGTGTCCGTCACAACACCAACTGGCTCTGGCAGGCCTCAAACGCTGGCGCCTTCACCAGCGAGGTGGATGTGGCCTCTGGCGATGTGCTGGATTTCGTGGTATGTGGAGGCTACGCCGCAGGCACAACTCCGCTGGCGTTGACGCTGGATGGTCCGCGTCCGGCGGTCACGCGCTACGTTGATGCCGCCTGCACGAACGCAACTCCGCCCTATACAAGTTGGAGCACGGCCGCGAACGCGATCCAGGACGCCGTGGAGATCTCGGGCGATTACGACACGGTGCTCGTCGCGGCCGGCAACTACGCCGCCGGCGGCGCGCCGGCGCCGGACGGCACTCTGATCAACCGTGTGTGTATCACCAATCTTGTGACGGTGCGCAGCGCGGCCGGCGCCGCCGCCACCAGCATCCAGGGCGCGGCCGACGCGCGCGGCGTCTATCTCGGCGGCGGCGGACGTCTGGAAGGCTTCACAATCGACGATGGCCAGACCGCACCGTCCGGCGGGTTGGCCGACAGCGCCGGCGGCGGCGCCTGCGTCGTCAGCGGCACCGTGGCGCGCTGCATCTTGCGCGACAACGCCGCCGCGACCGGCGGCGGCATCTATCTCGCCTGTGGCGGCACCGCCGAGAATTGTCTCGTCGTCAGCAATCAGTGCACGGGCGATGGCGGCGGCGTGGCCTTCGCCGGCGGCACGCTCATCCACGGCACCGTGGCCGACAACGTCGCGGGCGGCGGCGGCGGTGTCTGCCTAGACGGCGGCGGCTACCTGCGCAATTCCATCGTTTACTCCAACAGCGCCGCGGCCGGCGCCAACTGGTGGGCCACCAACGGTGCCTTCGAGGCGGTCTGCACCACGCCGACAAACAGCCTGCCCGTGGCCGTGAACTGCGTCGCGGCCGACCCCGAGTTCGTCGCGCCGGGCAGCAACTACCGCCTCGCGAAGACTTCCCCCTGCGTGGACACGACGGCTTCGCCGGCCGGCCCGACCACCGATCTCGCCGGCATGCCGCGCGTGGCCGACGGCGACGGCGACGGACTGTCCGCCCTGGATCTGGGCTGCTATGAACGCTGGGAGCGCCAGCCCTTCATTGCGACCCTGGACGAGAATGCCCAGCTCTACGTGGCCGAATGGAACGCGGCCAGCAACGCCTTCGTCAACTACCGCCTCATCGGCGCGTGGCGCCAGAACGAGGGCGTCTCGGCCAACAGCCGCGGCTGCGCCATCGCGGACTTCAACGAGGACGGCCACGACGACATCGTGGTGGGCCGTCAGATGTTCAACCACGGTCTCGGCTACACGCTCTTCCTGAACGACGGCACCAACGGTTTCGTGCGCCAGGAAGCCGGCATGCTGGGCATCATGAGCGAGGGCTGGACCCAAATCTCCACGGCCGGCGATTTCGACCACGACGGTCACGCCGACTTCATCGGACAAGGCGACATTGACACGATCGTCTTTTTCAAGGGCGACGGGACCGGGCATTTCCGGGCGCGGGCCTACGACGGCTTCGAGTCGCGCTGCCGCGGGCTGGACCACGCCGACTTCGACGGCGACGGCACCAACGATCTGGTGCGAACCTCCTACAGTTCGGGCAACCTGCGCTACCACCGCGGCCGGGGGGACGGCTCGTTCGGACCTTACGCGCAAATTGCGGACGTGGGCGACGATCCCTATGCCCTTGTCGCCGGCGACTTCGATCTCGACGGCCATCCTGACGTGATGGTCAACGCCGGCTCCAGCGGCGACGTGCGTTTCTTCAAGGGCCTCGGCAGCGGTGCCTTCGCGTCGGAGGTCATGGTGCCGTCGCTCGACATCAACCGGCACAGCGCCATGGACGCCGCCGACTTCGATGCCGATGGCGATCTCGACATCGTCATGTCCACATACGACGGGCGCTCGATTCTCTTCTTCCGCAACAACGGCGACGGCACCAACTACGCGGCCTCCGTTACGATCGGCACGACGCCCAACAACGTGATGTGCATTGCGGCGCCGCCGCTCGAAGCGATCGCTTTCGCCGCGCCGGCGTCGCCCACCGGGGCGCCGCCGTCCGTCGCGGGCGCGACGCTCTACTTCGGCGAAGCCGCGGCGACCAACGCAACCTGGCTGGCGACGCTCCAGGGCACGAACCTGGCCGCCGACGCCGACGGCGATCTGGATGCTTTCGATTGGGACTCGCAGGACCAATGCGTCGAGACTTTCGACGATGGCGCGATGAGTCACTGGCGCCCGCTCGAGGGCAGTTGGAGCGTGACCACCAATTTGCCGCTGTCGGGCGCCGCCTTGCTGCGCCAGTCCAATACCAGTCCATCGCGCGCCCGCATTCTTCACGATTTCCCCATCAGCGGCGATTTCGAGATGGAGGCCGATTTCCAGTGGCGCGCGGGCAGTGGCATGGAGTGCATTTTCGTGCTGGCTGCGAGCGGTTACAGCGATGGCTACGAGGTGCTGCTGCGCGGGCGCGACGCCAACGACATACGCCTGGACCGCGCCGGCACGATCCTCAACACCGCGCCGCTGGGCTTCACG
>JAQULY010000063.1:1681-15829 GCA_028718445.1 Kiritimatiellia bacterium | reverse complement strand
CGGACGGGCGACCGCCAGCGAATTGACGGAGACCTTCTCGGCCCCGGCCAGGAGCACGCGTGACATGTCGGCCAGCGTGGCGATGCCGCCGCCCACGGCGAACGGCACGCGAATGGCTCGCGCCACGGCGGCGACGATCCCGATGTCTATCGGGCGCGCTTCGGCCGACGCGGTGATATCATAGAGCACCAGTTCGTCGCAGCCGTCCTCGTAATAGCGCGCGGCCAGATCCACCGGATCGCCGAGATCGGCGTTGTTTTGGAACTTCACGCCCTTGGTCACGCGGCGGCGGATGATGTCGAGGCACGGGATGATGCGGCGGGTCAGCATACTTCAGCGGTCCATTACTGGGCATGCAGCGCGCGCCAGTCGGCGATGCAGCGGCGGCGCGTTTCGGCCCAGTGGTCGAGATCGGAGTCGCCGAGCGGCGGCGGCGGCACGCGCGGCGTGCCGCAGGTCGCGCAGCAGGCGCCCTCGGTCGCGGGCGCGCCGCACTGACGGCAGACGCGTTCCAGGACTTCGCCGCAGAAGGCGCAGTGACGCCCGCCTTCGACCGGCTGACGCCGCGGCCAGAAGATCAACTCGCCCCCGATCGCGAAGGGCACGTTGGAGGGACAGTCGCCATTCGGGCAGAAGCCTCTCCCCGATCCCGTTGCCGACGGCAGGGCGTCGCGCGCCGGCTCGGTGTCGAGATCCACGCCAAGCAGCGCGGCCATCTTCTCGACGGTCGGACGCGCCAGCGCCTCCATGCGCCCCGCTTCCAGCATGCTGATGGCGGACTGCTGACACCCGACCTGGCCCGCCAGTTCGCTCTGCGTCATGCCCTTGGCGCGCCGTGCGTCGCGTAGGCGCCGGCACAGTGGCAGCAGAGGTTGTTCGGCGGCATTCATGGGTCAGATAAGAGGGCAGCAGTATCCGACTTTTTCCCACGTTCGGCAAGCGCCGACGCGTGACCTGTCGACGCGTGACAGCGTAATGGTTAGTGGGCTGCCGGGCGCCACAGTAACAAATAGTTGGCACTCTACTTGCTTGCCAGTCTCTCTAATGTCAGCAGTGCTCTGAGTACTCAGTATATTCCATGATTGCCGTAATAGCGTTTGGCGCCTTATAGTGGCATGGGTAATGGCTTGACGGCGTGCGTGAGCCTTGAGCGACTTGGCTGACAGTGGGATACAACTGTATGCACTGGCTTGACTGGCTGATCGTCATCATACCGATAATCTTTGTGGTATATGTCGGGCTGCGTTCGCAGCGCTACGTGAAGAGCGTGGCGGACTTCCTGACGGCTGGACGCGTGGCGGGGCGTTACGTGCTGTGCGTCTCGGGCGGCGAAGCCGGCATGGGTTTGATCAGCCTGGTCGCGGTCTACGAGAGCTACTACAAGTCCGGCTTTGCCTATGGTTTCTGGGGCGCGCTGGCAACGCCGATCATGCTCATCCTGGGTTTGACAGGCTACTGCGTCTACCGGTTCCGCGAGACCCGCGCCATGACGGTGGGCCAGTTTCTGGAGATCCGCTACAGCCGCAGGTTCCGTCTCTTTGCCGGCATCATGCAGTCCATCTCGGGCGTGCTGAACTACGCTCTGTTCCCGGCCGTAGGGGCGCGCTTCATCGTCTATTTTTGCGGGTTGCCGGTCGAGACGCGCTTTCTTGGTTTGGCCTTCCCCACTTTCGCCCTGATCATGGCGATATTCCTGAGTCTGGAGGCGTTTGTGGCCACCAAGGGCGGCCAGATCACCACCATTGTGACCAACTGCGTCCAGGGGCTGTTGAGTTACCCGCTCTACCTGGTAATCGTGGCCTATGTTATCTTCAGGTTCTCCTGGTTCAAGGACATGGCACCCGCTATTCTGGATCGTCCACCCGGCCAGAGTCTGATCAATCCTTTCGACATCACGCAGTTGCGCGATTTCAACCTGCTGTATGTTCTGATCGGCATCATGAGCGGCCTCGTTAACCGCATGAGCTGGTCGGGCAACCAGGGGTACACCGTCTCTGCCAAGAACGCGCACGAGCAGAAGATGGCGGGGGTCTTGGGCACATGGCGCAGCGGCTTCGAGGGCATGATGTTCCTTCTGCTGGCGATCGTCGGACTCACCTATCTGAACTCCGATAAGTACCAGGGCGGCGCCAAGGGCGCCGTGGCCTGCCGTACCGAGTTGGCCATCAAGGCCGTGAACGATGTCGTCACCAGCGAGAAGCTGGCGCCGGCCCGCGACGAGGTCATGGCCTATCTCAACACCGGCACGGTTACCCCCGGCCTGCAGGCGATGCTCGACAAGACCGCGGCCATCAAGGTCAAGGAAGAAGCCGACCGCGCCAAGATCCGCTACGTCGGCCGCGGCAACCCCGCGCCCACCGAGCCGGCCGCCCAGTCCGCGCCGGAATCCGCGGCCACAACGGCGGCGATGGACAAGCAGCGCGCCCGCGAAGAGCGCATGCAGAATGTCGGCGACGCCATCCAGGCGGTGGATCCCGGCGCCTCCCAGACCTTCCGCACGATCTTCGGACAGATGCGCGTTCCCATGGCCTTGCGCTTCATTCTGCCCATCGGCATCACTGGCATCTTCGCCTTCATCTGCATCTTCCAGATGGTCTCCTGCGACACCTCCTACATTCTTTCGTGGAGCAGCATTATCGTCCAGGACGTGATCCTGCCGTTCCGCAAGAAGCCCTTCACACCCAAGCAACAGATTACGCTGCTGCGGGTGCTGATCTCGTTCGTGGCCGCGTTCGCATTCTGCTTCAGCTATTTCTTCGGGCAGGTGGACTACATCCTCATGTTCTTCGCCATCACCGGCGCCATTTGGTTGGGCGGCAGCGGCCCTTGCATCGTCGGCGGCCTCTATTGGAAACGCGGCACCACGGCGGCAGCCTGGACCGCCATGATCACTGGATCAACCCTGTCGGTGCTGGCCATCGTCGTCCAGAAGTACTGGGTCAGCGGCATTTACCCCTGGCTGCACGTGCACGGACTGGTGGACAACGTGGCCGTCTGGCTCGAACGTTGCTCCGCCCCGTTCGAGCCGCTGATCAAGTGGCGCATGAGCAGCGAGAAGTTCCCGATCAATTCGCAGGAGGTCTACGGCATCACCATGCTGATCTCGATCGGTCTCTACGTGATCATCTCGCTGATCACCTCGAGCCGCGGCCGCGTCTTCAACATGGATCGCATGCTACACCGCGGCATCTACCATCGCGAGGGCATCAAGGTGGAATACCCCCGCTTCTCGTTCCGCACAATGATTCCCAGGCTGATCGGCATTGACAACCAGTACTCCCGCGGCGACCGGTTTCTGGCCTGGTCGGTCTTCATCTGGTCGTTCTGCTGGGGTTTCCTCTGCTGCTTCGTGGGCGTCGCGATCTGGAACACCATCAGTCCCTGGGGCAACGTGGGCTGGACCCGCTGGTTCTTCTTCAATAACTTCCTGCTGGCGGGCGCCGTCGGCGCGGTTTCCACCGTCTGGTTCTCGATCGGCGGCACGCGTGACCTGTGGCGCCTCTTCAGGGACCTGAAACAGAAGCAGATCAACGACCTTGACGACGGCCGCGTAGTGGGACACGTGAGCGCGGACGACGTGGAACTGGTCGAAAAGGCCGAAAGCACAGGGTGCGATTCAGAATAGTTCGTGGGCAACGCTCAGTGCCGAACATTCAGCGCGCAGCACGCCCGCAACGCTCGACCAGGCCCTGAGGATGTTGGCGCAATGCCCATGGCCGATGGACCAGTGGTGGCCGAGCGCTTCCGCGTTAATCCAGTCCATCAGAAGGCGCACCGGTTGTGCGAACCGCACGCGCACCGGATTGCCGGGAAACACCATCTCCGTTGGAACCGCCTCGCCTTCCAGGACGGCGCACTGATAGCCACCAGCTCTTGCGGCGGTGATGTTGACCAGGGTAACAGGCCCTGGTTTGGTGGTGAAGAGCGCGCAAACACCCTTTCCGGCCAGCCGCACCGGAGCAAGCCGGATCCGCTCCCTGCGCTCGGCCAACGCGAAGGAACCGGATCCGCAGTGCGTGAAGATTACGCTGTTCGCGTCCGCCGGATCGAGCCAGTCGGTGCTGTGCGTCGGCTGTCCCGTCAGCAGCCACAGCAGGTACTGTCCCACCGCGCCATGCACATCGCCTTCGCAGGCCATCGGAATGCCGTCGTCCGCCAGCAGCGAACCGGCCAGGCAGGCCCGCCCCATCAGGTCCGGATAGCAGCCGAACGCCACGGCGTTCAGTCCGTGCTCATCGCAAGTCTCCTTGATCGCCACATAGAGCCGCATGGATTCCAGCCCGGCCGTCTCACGCACCTCGCAGCGCCCGGCGCTTCCGACCACCTGCCGCCACAGTTCACGGACGCGCGCCGCCGGCGCGGCGGCAGCCCGCTGCAGCAGGGACGGAACGTCCAACCACACCACGCGCGGCCCCAGCGTCCGCTTCAGTTCCATCTCGTTCACCGCCGTGTGGGTCATCCCGTTGACGTGATGACCCACGATGCCGATCCGCGCGCGCCGCATCCGCCGCGCCAGCGCCGCGCCGCGCAGGAAGTCCATGCTTTGGGCAAGACATTCGGGATCGTGCGCCGCGCCGAAGACGCTGGCGCCGGCAACCCCGAGATGCCGCAGACAGACTTTCAGTTGCTGCGCGCCGCACAGCGCTCCTGTCTCCACGCCCGGGAGCGACCACAGCAGCACGGGCCGGCCGCATTCTTCGAGCAGGTCCAGCAAGAGGTAGTCTTCGCACCAGCTTGCCAGAACAACAGCCAGGACGTCCACGCCAGCGGCGCTCAGTTTCCTGCCCGCCGCCACGGCGCGATCTGGATGGGTGACCTGACCGGCATTCACGACCTCGCACCCGGCCCGTGTCAGCACGCGGGCCAGGTCCGCCGCCGCACGGGGCGCCCGGTCAGCGCCAACTTCCAATGGGCTGGCGAGCGAGACCACGCCCACGCGGGGAGTGAGCGGCAACCTGCCCGGGGGCCCGACCTCGGGCGATCGTTTTCGTCGTTTTGTCATAGCTAAGGTCTGGCGAGTTCGCGCAGGACGTTGCCAATCTCGCGTTTGACCACTGCTTCGACGCCCGGCCGCAGCGCCAGACGATGACGATACCGCAGGGGTGCCACGTTCAGACTGGGAAACGCGTCGGTCTCGTAGCCTCCCGCCGCCAGGGCCGCGTCCGTGGGAATGTAACTCTCCGACCCATTGGTATAGCCTAACACCATCGTATGCCGGAAGGGAGAGACTCTGTCGGCCCAGAGCTGGTACTCGGAGAAGACCTCGTGCGTCATGGCGAGCAGGCACCACTCGTTTCCAACGGCGATTGCGTTGATGTCGAAACGCAGTGCCGGCCTGGTGCCGGCGCGGCATTGGTCCAGCAGTTCACGCAAGCAGGCCACGGTGTCGCGGCTCCAGCACAGTTCACCGGCCTTGCCGGCCGGATCGGCTTGTGCCTGGCGGAGGTCCGCCTCGGCCTTGGCCAGAACGCGTTCGCAGTCGGCTACGCTGGGCGGACTCACAAACGGCAGCTCGAACGTCGCCGACGCCACGCGTAGCGCTCCCGGCGGAACCGGCGTGGCGGCCGCGACGGCGGCGATCGCGGCATCGCCCACGGCCACGCCCACGCGTTCGGCGGCCTCGAAGCTTCCGGCCAACGGATCCGAGTTGATGTCGGCGCCGCAGGCCTGGGCGAACATCGCCAATGTCCCGCTGCCCAGATGCCGCCGTACATGGTTCACGGCGTAGCCGGGGTAGTCGGCGCCGATCAGAGTCGTGGCACGATGGAGCACGACCGCATGCGCGGCGTGACTGAACAGCACCGCAAGCGGCTTGCCTTCGTCGCCGTCCACGCACAGCACGTCCACCCACGGCACCACCGGCGCGGCGTCGTATGGCTTCATCGCGATCCCGTCGGGCGTGGGAAGGCGGCGGCAGCGGCCTGCCTGCGCCGGTGCACGGCCGGCACGTAGCGCGGCACCGGTCATCGCGGAAGCGGCGCGCGCGACCGTTTCGGCAACGTTTGCTACAAGTTCCGTCCGCCAGGCGGTGCCTTCGCGCACAAACCAGTTCCAGCCTTCCATGCCCCACGGGATCGTGGAAGGCGCCGAATGCGTGTGCGTGGAAGTCAACAGCACGGTCTCGATGCCAGTGCGGCGACGGATAATCTCGCGCACCTCATCGGCCAGCGCGATACTGAGCCCGAGCAAGTCGAGGGAGACGATGGCGAGGTTCCGAGTGCCATCGGAAAGCACCAACGCGCGGGCGAACAGGTCGTCGTGGACGCCGGTGCTGGGCTGCATGGGGCCCAGCAAAGGAGCACCGACAGGCGGCGTGATCTTCGTTTCGGCTGTCCCGGCCGTTAGTCTCATGAGAACTGCTCCTCGCAGGTGACGATCAATGCTCGCACATCGAGAGCGCGGACGGCAAGGGATACCTCGCCATTGACCACCGTCAGCGGTTCGCCCAGAAGGTCTTCGACCCGGCCGCGGCCGACCGGCACG
The DNA here is from genome assembly GCA_028718445.1 of Kiritimatiellia bacterium. Taxonomy (GTDB): domain Bacteria; phylum Verrucomicrobiota; class Kiritimatiellia; order RFP12; family JAAYLN01; genus JAQULY01. Next base: position 9,346 of record JAQULY010000063.1, on the reverse strand, counting down.
ACGGCCGCGACGTCATGGTCCGTGGGATTCGTGAAGAACCATGCCTGCTTGCCGGAAATCGCGCGTTTGCGCACCAGCAGTTCGCCGGCACGGGCGGTCTCGACACCGCAGGCAGCCATCAGCGTCCTGACGAACTTGTGATTCTCGGGGTCGCGGTAAGCGGTTCCGCTATGGCCGACGTAGGTTCCCAATAGCCATGCCTGCCCCTGGCCCGCCCGCCGCCACACGCCGGCGATGGCATCGCCGCAATGCAGGACGGGGGCACTGCCTTCGCAATCGAAGGTCTCGATGTAGACGTTCGCGCGTGCCCGCAGGCCGGCCAGCGGCCCCGCGCCCGTCAGCATGGCCGCGTCCAGGTATTCGCCCCAGGTGCGTTCGACCGGCGACCAGCGCGAGTGCGTGGCGGACGGTTCGCGCACCATGTCAAAACTCCGATGGCGCGCGCCAAAGAGTGCGCGCAGTGCCGGCGACAGCTCGCCCCGGTTGGCAATGCCATGCTCGTTGAGACGGCCCGGCCCCGCTTCGCTGATGAGCGCTCCGCCTTGCTTCACATAGCGGCACAACTGGGCGGCAACGTCTTCTGAGAGGGACAGCGGAAAAGGTAGAATCAGCGCCTTGTAACGGTGCGGCTGAAGGTCCCGGATCTGCCCGGCCTCGATGAAATCCACCGGGATGCCATTGTCCCAGAGCAGACGATGCCAACCGCGATTGCTGTATGCCAGGTGTTCGAGGGTGGGCGCGCACGCTGCGCAGAACTGGGCATTCCACTCGTTGAGGATAATCGCCACCTCGGCGCCGTTCCAGGACGGCCGGCCGAAGAGCTCGGGGTGACGGTTCAACGCCGCGCCGACGCGCGCCGCCTCCTCGAAACGCGGGGTGGTATCGCCTTCGCTGTCGAGCAGCGAGAAACCGTTGGTCTCCTGCGCCATGATCTCGGCGCGGGTGACCCAGAAGCTGATGGCGGTCACGCCGGACGCCGCGGCCGTCAGCATCCAGCGGCGTATGTCTTCGGGAGCAGGCACGCGCCCGCGATGAAAGAATGTGCTGACCGGCCCTCCCTGGAACTCGGCGGCCCACACGGGACGGCCGGGCTCGTTGCACGAACGCATCAGGTCGTAGTTGAGGCAGACGCCGCCCCAGGCTTCGGCCAACAGTGCGGCCGGGCGCTCGACGTGCTGGCGCCGTGGAGGGGCGTCGTCCCACTGGCAGAAGGGCCACCACGCGGGGTAGCACGAAGAACCGAGGAAGTCCTGGCAGCGGGCATAGGTCCAGCTCGACCCGAAGGCGACGGAGGGAGGACCAAGATGCGCGAACACGGGACGTCCCAGCGGATCGGCCGCGCGGATTGTCTCGGCGCGACGGCGCAGGATCGCGGCAATGCGCACGTTGTCGGTGAAGTAGTTCCAGTCCACATCCTGCGGCAGCGCGCACCGCATGACGCCGCGATCGGGGACTACGTATTCCCAGCTCGCGTGGCGGGAATTCCAGGCGCGGTTGAGGCCGTCCAGGTCGCCATAGCGTTCGCGCAACCAGGCACGGAAGTCATCCAGCGTATTGGGGCAGTAGCAGACCTGTTGGCCGGCCGACGCACCATACCCGATCTCCTGCCAGGTGTTCCATACCACCACGTTCTCGTACCGGCCCAGGATGCGCACCAGCTCACGGATGAAGCGGAGTTGCTCGTCCATGGCGCCCGGGTGGTCGTAGCAGGGGCCCGGCTTGCCGTCACCCGGCATGCAGGTCTGGGCTTCGTAATGGATGGCGTAGCCGTCGCGTCCCACCATGCGGCAGTCGGGGTACTTGCGGTAGAGCCAGCCTGGCGCCTGCTCGCACGTCAGTCCCAGATACACGCCCAGATCGAGTCGCGCGGCGTGTTCAATCAGCTCCTCGTATTTGGAGAGGTCAATGTTGCCTTCCAGCGGTTCGTCCGCCATCCAACTCTCCTGGAGTTTGATGAGGTTGAAACCGTGCCGCTTTAGGTTCTCCATGTCGCGTTTCAGTTCGGACATCGACGGCATCGGCTCGCGGCAGAGATGCGAGCCGAGAGGGAAGAGCAAATGGAATCGCTGCTTGTTCATTGGGCGTTTTTTGTTGGCTGTTGAAAATCTCTCCCCTCCCCCACAGCCTCGATCATGGCGCGAAAACTCTCAGGCGGCATCGAGGGATTGACTTCGCTGGATGACGCCACGAACATGCCGCCGGTTTCCAGCGCAAGCGTCTCCAGAATATGGCGCCGGACTTCCGCCTTGATCTGCGCTGGCGTGCCGCGTTCCATCAGGTCCACCCCGTCCACGCCACCGGCCCAGACCAGTTGCGGCCAGGCAGTCTTGAACTCCACGATATCCATGCCGCACCCCGGTTCCAGACAGTAGAACCCGTCCACACCGCACGCTATCAGATCGGGGATCGCTTTGCGCCAGTTGCCGTCGCTGTGGTAGAGCGCCGCCACGCCATGTTCATGCCAGGCATCCGCCAACCGACGGACGAACGGATAATGGTAGATCTTCAGAAAAGCGGGCGAAAAGATGGGCCCCTGTTTGGTCGCGAAATCCTCGGGAATCAGGATGACGGGCGACAAGGCCGCATCGGCCACGGCATGAATGCGCGCCACTTCCCTGGCGGTTGTCAGTTGCATGCGTTCCCGCATCAGTTCCGGGTACTCAGCCATGAAGAAGGAGAAGATCTCGAGCCCCATGGCCGCATAGACGCTGGAGAACCCCGTCCAACTGTAGTTGAGGATCACCGTGTCGCCGATACGCCGCTGGAGGTCGAGCATCGTGGCGCGGTATGCCTGGCGCGCAGCCGCGGCGTCGAACGGCGTGGCGCGCAACCGCTCCGTGTCCCGCCGCAGCCAGGCGGCGGCCCCGACCTCATCGGTGAAGGGACGACTCACGGTGGAGGTGTTCCAGTTGTCGTGCTGGTAGACGAAGCCGTCCGCGCCGCTAACGCGCGCGGTGCCACGGGGCGCCACCGGCGGCATGGCCAGGTCGCACGTCTGACGGATCACAGCGCAGATGTCGTCAAGTGTGTAGTTGAAACCGTCAATCCGCTTGCCGGTCCAATCCGCAATCACGCGCGGGTTGTAGCTGAGCTGCTCCAGAATGGCGGCACGGTCCACGGGCTGGTGAGCCAGCGTGGCCTTGACGCGTTCGAGCTTCGACATGCGATCGCTGGGAGAAACCCTATCCATACCGTCCATATTCCTTCACCGCTTCGTACAAAGCCAGGTAGTGCTCCGGGGGCACGTGGCGCGATTCCGCCGACACCCAGACGGCCAAACGTCCTTGCCCCTTCACTTCCGGCGTCAGGAAATCCTTGACCGCCTTTCGGATCCTGTCGGGAGGTCCATCGGCCAGGATGGACGCGGCCACGATGGCCGTGATCCATGTCTCATAGCCGATGTCTTTGCGCACGCGCGCCACATCGTTGAGCGGATAGGTCAAGCCGTGGATGTGGGTGGTGCTGAAGTGCCGCTTGATCGTGGGGAAGAGGTGGGCGCCGCGGCCGCAGTGATGCAGGTCAGTGTGAGCGGTTTTCCGGTAGCGTTCGTTGAGGTCGTGGATCAACGGAACCAGGAACTTCTCATAAACCTCAACGGAAAGCATGTCAATGCCGTGGTCGGTCGGACCGAAACCGGCGCCGCCCGGACGGTCAATGGCGAAGTCCAGTCCGTTTTCCGCGTACAGGCCGCGGAAGAGGCTGATCTGCCAGTCCGCCAGCCGGCGGAGAAAGCGGTGCACGAAGTCCGGGGCCTCGTACATGTCGGCCATAATGTCCCCGCCCCTGATGTCCAGCGCCAGGCTGAAAGTGCCCCCGCCGAATATGCCCATCCACATGCCCGGGAAGTTGTACACCACGGGGCGGCCCATGAATCTGTAATCGCCGGCGTAGCGCCGGTCGAAATGCGCGCGGATCTCCCGCAGCCTGGGCAGTAATCCGCTCCGCCGGAGATCGGGCATCGCCAGATCGTCGCACTCCCGCCGGGAGAGATTCAGCCCATGATGCGCCGGAACCGCGTCCGGACGGAAGACTACCTCACAGCCAAAACAGGCGGGAATCAGGACCGGATGGAAATCCGGTCCGATTCCCCACCGCTCCGGAAGCTCGCCCAACACCGTGTCGCCGAAGGGAAGTTCGCGTTCCCGCTTGGCCCACTGCAACTGCAGGCGGAGCATCTCTTCGGGATCGTTGTAGTAGGTACAGTAGTCAATGTTGTGCTCATCCGCATACACGGTCCGGGCGTCGGAGAAGATCAGCGGGACGCGGACCGGCCTGTCGGCCTTGTACGCCTCCCACACTTCCCGCACTTCCTGGTTGTGCTTGAGGATCGCCGGATCCCGCGGATCGCAAGCGAAATCTTCGGATGAAGCGGTCATACCGATCACTCCACTCTGACCCCCGCGAGTTTCCCCTTCGCGATCTCGAAGACCCGCAGCGCATAGGGGGGCAGTTCGACGCGGCACATACCACCCGTGACTGAAAGCGCCGGGTAGCCGGCCGTGCGCTCGGCCAGCCTGCCCGCGGCCTGAACCGCGACCGTTCGCGGTTTTGAATCGGTATTGACGGCATAAAAACTGGTCTTCCTGGCAACGGTGGCGCTGCGCACCGTGATGCCGGGATACTCCTCATGGAATACGGTCCGGTACTTGCCTGACGGGATCGCCCGGTAGGCGGAAGCGAACTCACGATAGTCGTCGTCATGCCCCAGCGGAATACCGCCATCCGTCCAGCAGTGGTCAAGATAGAGCGGAGTGCAGCGCGACAGGATCACCGCGTAGTCCAGCATGCTGCCACGGTTGCCCGGCAGCGGGTAGCGGCAGGTGTGCGCCCTGCTGGTGTACCAGGGCCGTTCCGGCGGAGTGGGACGGCTAAGCATCTCGAAAAACGCGCGCCCCAGATACGCGCCGACGCTATCATTCTCCTCCAGGACGGGCGTTGTGCTCTTGTCGAGGTTCATGGCGTTATAGCGGGGCATGTTTGATTCTGCCACGTAACTCCAGAAAATGGCCTCGTCGTTGCCGTTCATCGGGTTGAAGTAGCACGACAACACGCAGTCCTTGGGCCTTTGCGGGGCCGCGATAGCGGACCCCATTCTTCTCAGGTGATTCATCGCCGCCGGCCTGTTGGTATCGGATGCATACGCCACGGTCGCATTGCCATACCACGACTCGTTGCCGAAGAGCGTCATGCGCGGGCATGCCTGCTTCACGGAGGCAGCAAGCTGCGACCAGACATCGGCGATGGCCTGGCAACGGAACGCGGCCCAGGCGTCCTTGTGATGACTCAGCAGCCATGCCTTGCGCGCCGCAAATCGGCCCGGATCGCGCGTGTCGCCGACCGGCACTTTAACCCCGGCGTACTTTTCGAATAGCCCTATCGTGTGGTCGTCATATGTCGCCCGGAAGCAGGTAGCATCGTAGTCGTAGTTTGGCGGCGGCTTGATCAGCACGCCGCCGCCGTCAAACGACGGCATGCCGAAGGCGATATTGAGGCTGCTGACGAACATGATGCCCTTGACCGCGGGATAGTCCTTGTAGCGCCGCGCCAGTTCGCTCGCGAACCCGGTCATTTCGGCCTGTACCAGCGGATGCAGCGGATTCGGCGCGCGCATCGGCAGCAGAAAACTCGCCTGCCCGCCGCCAAGCGCGGAGACCTGCAGATACGCGTCCGCGCCTTGCGCGATGTCATGCGCGGTGTAGCGGTCTTGGAGCCGCAGCGGGAACGATGGCATGAAGCTGACGGTCGGCACCATCTTCAGACCGTTTTCCTCGAACAGGCGCGCATACAGGGCCGGGATATCGAGCCGTCCGCTGAATCCGATCCGCGATGGATACCAGGTGGAGACGCCATACCGAAACACAATGGGGAACCAGGCGTTCTCGCCCCGGAAGCGGAGGTATTTCACCAGCCGTTCCGCGGCCACGTAGTTCCACTTGTAGTCGGTACCGGGCCGCGTTGCCACGCCATCGCTCGTCAGCTCTCCGCGCACCAGGGCCATGGCGCAAAGCGTATTCATTGGGATGTTCAGGCCTTCGTCCACGCGTCCGAAGAGACGCTCGTTGCCGAGGTGAGGCGCGTCGGCCATCGGCAAGTCGTCCAGGATCTCGGACACGACAATCCGGCAAACGCGCATGGGTTTGCGTGTCAGGTAGTTGTAGTTGTCGAACTGAATGACGGCCCAGTCGTCGCCTGGAAAAAATACCGCTTTGACGGACTGCTTCTTCCCGGAAAGCGGATATCCCAGCCCGGAAATGAATCCGGGAGTCGCGGATGGAACGAAGCCCCTTTTCGGATCCTTGCCGCCGGCTACCGCGAAGTCATATGCGGCTTTCGGCGTAATGATACGCTTCCCGTCCGTGTCCCTGGGAATATCAGGCGGAAGGCATGGATGCATGACGCTGATCCCGACGGCCATGTCGTCAATGTCGGGATATTCGACCTCCAGCAGGTGCGGCTTGTCCGTGGCCAGGCCGTTCACGCGGTAGGCCATCCATTCGTGATCGCTGGGGCCCTTGGGCAGAATGGCGTTATCTTCGATGTACGCGCCGGCCTGGGCCGTTCGGCCGGTGACGATCCGATCCGGGCTGATGCAGTAGAACTCATGCCTACCGTTATCTTCCGCGCACTCGATCCGGTCCACTTCCCGCAGACGGAGCGTATCCTTGTCCAGGGGCCCCACCTTGCGTTGTTCGATGGGCCCGACGACCGCGAACTCGTTCGCGCCGACCTTCGTGTCGCCACTCCACAACTCGATCCGGTAGGGTCCCTGTTTCACGGGTTTGAGTGTCACCACCAGCGTCTTCCGCTTGGGAGGCCGCAACGGGACACGCTCCACCGCCACATCGTCCAGCGAGTTCACGCAGCGGATCTCGATTGGCTGGTCGCTAAGGCGCTTTTGCGCGTCATCGGTCAGTGTCATGCGGAAGGCCGGCTTCTCAGCGCGCTTGAAGATCGCAGGGCCGCCATTTTTTGCCAGGAACTCCACGTCCGGCACCCACGTCTTGGGAGGATTGACCTGCATCTTGTCGCGGTCGAACGGTCCGGTCACCATGGTTGACTTCGGATCGGCTAGAGGCGCGTTTTCGGGAGCCAGGCTTTGTACGGTGAAATTGGCCGTATACGCATTTCCTTCCTTGGCGAGTGCCAGCGTGAAGGAAGCCGGAGCGATCCGATGCGATTGCGGCAGGGGGTCGAAGCAGGGTTGCAGCGCCATTGGCATTCCCATCCCGAAAGCGATCCGCATTCTCCGTTCCAGGTATGTGTACTCGATGAATTCATACAGGCGAAGGTCTCTGTATTCGCCCCATATCTCGCCCTGCACCTCTTTGCCGTCAGCGGACAACGACCGGAACCAGTTCGCTTCCGGCTCGCCCGGGAACTTGCCGGTCAACGACAAGGGCGCGTCGGCGCGGTACACGCAAGACAGCGTGTCGTTTGTCACGGTCACCTTCATGGTGATGGCCACACCCGCCCGATTGGTCCCCACGATCTCGAAGCCCGAGTTGTCCGGCAGAACCACCGCCCGGGCCGCCCTCCAGAAATCGCTCCTGTCCTGGCCCTCCATGCCGAACGACAGGAGCGCCCGCCCTGTCCTCACCGAAAAGGTGCCCCGGGAGTCGGCATTGACTTGGATGAAGCTCTGCTTGTAGCTCCGCCAATCCGGCC
>JAQULY010000063.1:0-1671 GCA_028718445.1 Kiritimatiellia bacterium | reverse complement strand
GGCGGCTCATTCGCCGGAGTCGCCGCCATGGCGGCATGCGCCAGACAGATCAGGGCGACACACGACATCAGCGGGTTGAAGTCATGGCCGTTTTTCTTTGCGGTGCTTCTCACGTCATTTGCCTCGTTCGACGACCTCGCCGCCGCCCCGTTGGCAGTGGCTATCCGGTCCGTGAGGGCACTATAGGGGGGGCACCCGCAGGCAACAAGCGCGTGGATGTGGACACCCTTGCTTGGATGGTGGACGATCCTGCGCGCGGCATGATCTCTCGCACAGGCTGGGTGCGCATGTTCTCGATCGGGACTATTCCCAGGAGCGTGACCTGGGGAAGGCGATTGTGGCGGACGCCGCCAGCAGAAGCCATTCGGCCATCCATTTCGATCGGCCTTTGATATCCAGCTTGCTCAATTCCCTTTGGTCTTCGCTGAGATAGGGGCATTCCTCTGGAATACGGTAAGGTTTCAGCATCCGTCTGCCGATGCTCACGATGCGCTTGTCTGTCACGTTGTGGCCTCCAGTAGCGACCGTGCAGTCGCCATCAGGACGCGATGCTGCTCCAAAAGGATCGAGCCAGTCTTCCGCCAGCCGGCACGTAACCGCGCGAAGTCCCTCGCATACCGGCCAGTCTGAGCCTGCATGGCCGCATGGAGTTCAAGATAGGGATTGACCATGCCATTCAGGCCACCAAAACCACGTTTGGCGCACACTGCAAAAGAAGGCTCAAGAGTAAGGGGCCAGTGAGATGGAGGTGCGAGTGGGGTGCATGTGTGTGGGAGAACCAGATCTGGGATTGGGTCCGCGAGACCGCTCTGCGGGCCATGGATCCAGGGTGACGGCACTGCGCGTCAGCGGCCCGGTCCCCCCGAACGGCGGGGACCGCCGTCTCCAAACGGACGCATTGGCGCTGGCAAAGGCGGAGACCGCGGTCTCCAGACGCACCTTTGGAGCCGGCCGTCCCGGCCGGTCCCGCCGAACGGCGGGGACCGCCGTCTCCAGTGCGCCCGTGCGCGCACACAGACAGCAGGGTGGGAGTCCCTGTCAAGCAGACGTGAACAGCGTGTAATTGAACGTAACTGCGTCGCCGTAAGGCGGAGTGGGGAACACACGGGAGGTGAATGACCGGTCCGCAGGATAAGGACGAACTCGATTCGGTCAGACTGGTTCGACTGGAACGCCGACGGCGACTGGAGCGATGGCGGTGAGCGCGCGATCGACGCTCATCGCTCCTGTTCACATGCTCCCCACTCGCACCCCCATCTCACTGGCCCCTTACGCTCAAGGTCCAGCTCTTTTTGCACGGCTACTCCGGCAGCAGATGTGCACGGCGGTAGGCGGAGGGGGTCAGGCCTTCGCTCTGCACGAAGACACGGCAGAAGTAGTGCACATCCGGGTAGCCGACCTCAGACGCTACGGCCTTGATCGGCAGTTCCGGCGCGCCCAGCAGGCGCTTGGCGTTGTCCATGCGCACCTTCGTCAGATAGACCATCGGCGGCAGGCCGTTGACCTGTTTGAAGACGTGGCTGAACCGATACGGGCTCATGAAGAAGTGCTGGCTGAGGCTGGCCAGGGAGAGCGGCTCGCGGTAGTGCGCCTCGATGAAGGCCTTGGCGCTGGAAGCCAGACGGCTCCGGCGGATCTGGCCGGCGTCGAGCAGTTCCGCGCCGATTCCCC
>JAQULY010000062.1 GCA_028718445.1 Kiritimatiellia bacterium | reverse complement strand
GATCGTATGCGCGCTCGAGTTGAAGCCGGCCTGGCCCGAAGCCGGCTATCTGCTGGCCCGGATGTGCGACTACGCCGCAGGCGCGGCGTTCCGGCCGGCCATGGGACTCTCGCCCCAGGCGCTGGAGGCCCTGAAGATGGGCACACAACCGTACGAACGCGATCGCGAGGCCGTGCGCGCCGGTGGTCCGGAGGAGCGCTGAGGTGGGCGGATCGAAGAAGACCATCGTGCAACAGACGCTGCGGCACCGGCGCGCCGGCGAAGTGCCGTACACCATGAAGTTCACTCCCGTCGCCGCGCGCAAACTGCAGACGCATTTCGGCGTGGCGGACATTGCCACGGCGGTGGGATGCCATCTGGTCTCCTTCGCGCTGCGCCCCGGGGCGGGCTTCGCGCCGCGCCAGTGGTCCGGCGGGTTCTACAACGATGAGTTCGGCTGCGTCTGGCAAAGCACCGGCGCCAATGTCGGCCAGATCAAGGCGCATCCGCTCAAGACGCCATCGCTGGCCGGCTACCGCTTTCCCGATCCCGGCGACCCGGCCAGAGTGGCGGGGCTGGAGGACTTCCTGCGGGAGCATGCCGGTCAGTACGTCACGGTAAGCCTGGGAAACCACACCCTGGTAGAGATGGCCTGCAACCTGCGCGGCATGACCGAGTTCATGACCGACCTGATCGACGCGCCGGATTTCGCCGGCGAATTGCTCGACGGGATCCTGGAGTACGCCTGGGGCCTGGCGCGGCAACTCCTTCAATTCGAGACCATCGGAGCCCTGAAGATCAACGACGACTGGGGCGATCAGCGGGGCATCATGCTGGGCGTGGAGCGCTGGCGCCAACTCGTCAAACCGCGAATCGCCGAACTCTGCCGGCGCATCCGACGGGTGCGGGACGTGGACATCTTTCTGCACTCCGACGGCAACATCGCGGCGGTCATGCCGGATATCGTCGAGCTGGGCATCGCCGCCGTCGACCCGATGCAGCCCGAAGTCATGGACCTTGTGGCCCTGAAGCGGCAATTCGGGCGGGAGATCACACTGGTCGGCGGCATGAGCACCCAGCGGACGATGCCGTTCGGCACGCCCGAAGACGTGGCGCGCGAAGCGCGCCGTCTGATGGAGACGCTGGGTGAGGATGGCGGGTTTATCCTGACGCCCGGCATTATCGTGCAGGAAGATGTGCCGCTGGAGAACGTGCTGGCGTTTATCGGCGTCTGCCGGGATCAGGGCGGAGGTCAGAGGTCAGAGGTCCGAGGTCGGGTGGCGGGCGGAGCGCGCGACACTTAACCGCCTACACTGGTATAACCACCCCCACACGCCTGTTGGTAAGTTGGCCGGGGGCCCTTCAAGGCCCCATAAGGCCAATCTTATCAACAGGACTGGGGGTGCTGATGGCGTTCTTTTTGCAGCTTTTTCTTTCGGTCCAGAATGCCAAGCGGCCGGGACGTTGGGCTATGCTTTTCTCGGGCACACCCTTGGACGTCATACACTGGGAACAAATCCCTGGGTTAAGACTAGGGGTGCCCTTTTGCACTCGTTCCAGCATGACCCCTTATAGCTTGATTGGGCGGGAGGCCGAGGCCGCCCGAACCCATTATCTCGCAACCAGTGTGGGGCTGCTGGTTATCTCGTAAAACCTCAACGGCCACGGCCGGGAAAGTATGTAGCACATGATCCACGTTGGAGTCGATATCGGAAAGAGCATGCATGCCGCTGCGGCGGTCAACGAGGCGGGCGCTGTCGTCATGCAGCCCCGTTCCCTCACGCAGGACGCGGGCGGTTACGCATCGCTGTTCGGCGCGCTCAGCGAGCTTGGCGGCGCGGACTCGGTCGCCGTGGGCATGGAGGCGACCGGCCACTACTGGAAGGTTCGCCGGCACGCCCTCGCCGCACGCGGCTACCGGGTGGACGTCATCAACCCGCTGGTCACGGCACGGGAGGCGTCCGCCGATGTCCGGGGACGCAAGACCGACAAGCTCGACGCGATCGCCATCGCGAACGTCATGCGCAAGGGTGGCTACAGCCCCGCGCCAGCGGAATTGGCGGCGACGGACGCGCTCAAGTCGCTTGCGCGACACCGCAAGGCTCTGGTGTCGCGCCGTAGCGACGCGAAGCTCCGCTTGATCGCCGCCCTCGACGTGGCCTTTCCCGAGGCAACCAAGACGCTGGGCGACCTGTTTGGCACGGCTTCCCTGGCCGTCGTCAAGACCTTCCCCTCCGCGCGCGTGGCCGCCGACGCCGACATCCGCAAGCTCACGTCCCTGTTCTCCAAGGCTTCCGGCGGTCAACTCGGGCGGGAGGCCGCCGAGGCTTACCGCGAGGCCGCACGGCACAGCCTGTCGCTGAACATCTGCAACGAGGGAGAGGAATTCGTCATCTCCCAGACCGTTGACGAAATCCGTGCCGCCAACTCCCAGATAGACGCGGCGGAGAAGCGTATGCTGACCGAGCCACAGCCGTTCATCGCCGGCATCCTCGGGTCGATCAAAGGCGCCGGCAGGATACAGCCGCTGGCCGTCGCGTCGGAGATCGGTGACCTCTCACGCTTCGCGGGTGCCAACATGAAAAAAAAGGTGCTCGCCTATGCGGGATGCGAACCCAGGGTGCGGGAGAGCGGCAAATGGAAAGGGCGGACCAAGATGTCCAAGCGCGGCAGCCCCGCGCTACGCAACGCACTCTATCTGATGGCCGGCACGATCCGGCTGCACTCCCCAGGTTTCAACGAGGTTTACAGCCGCCAGATCGCCAAGGGCAAACATCACAATGTCGCCCTCAGCCATGTCGTCAGAAAAATCGTGGATGTCATGTGCGGCATGTACAAAACCAACACCTCGTTCATCCCCCCTCAAGTGGAGCCCGTCCCATGTCAATAACTCCAAACAATACGACTTGCGCTGGTTATAGCTTGTCTTAACCGGATACGCTTAGCCGAATCGTTTTACACGATGGCAGGTGTCGCCTGGGGCGCGGTCTTTCCCCGAGTACGAACCGCAGATTTCCGAACAGCAAATTTTAGAATCATGAAGGAAAGAGCCTCCAGAGAGGCCACGGAATTGCCTTCGATATTCTGCGGTTCGATATTCGGAAATCTGCGGTTCAATTGGGCTTTCCCCGAGTGCAGACCGCGTAATATCTCCAAACTGAAGGACTCACACCTCCGCGCCTCCGCGCCTTCTGCGTGAAACCAATGCCTGACCTCCATGCGACAGCGTTGTCTCTTTTCGCGCCTATTCGCGTCTTTCGTGGGCAATTGAGCGTTGAGAGTTGAGCATTCGGTTAAGCGTATCCGGTTAAGAGTAGGCGTTTAAGTGTCACGCGTTCCGCAACGACCTAATGCCCTCTGCCTACCGCCGGCCCGCTCCACGCCGCTGCCGCTCGCGGTATTGCAGCGGCGCGAGGCCGAACATGCTGCGGAAACGGCGCGCAAAATGCGGCGTATACCTGTAGCCCACAATGGCGGAGATTTCCTTGATGGACCTGTCCGTCAACGCCAACAGGCTCTGCGCGTGGCGCAGCCGCTCCCGTTCCCACAGGATTCTGGGCGTCGTGCCGGTTTCGCGCTGAAAAAGCTCCATGAAGCGCGACTGCGAGAGACCCGCCTGGCGGCACAGATGGGCAAGCGAGAGCGGATCGAAGAGGTGCTGCATCATGTATTCCATGGCGTGGAGAATGCGCGGATCCATCTTGCGTTCCTGCTCAGAGACACTGGCCTGCGCCCACAGCAGCGCCTGTTCGAGCAGGTTCAGGCAGAGGTCGCCGCGATTCGGCCAGCGGCTGTGCAGGATGCGGTGAGCGGCGAGCATGGCCTTCTTGACGCGTGCCGCCATCGCATCGTCCTTGAAGGACACATGCATGACGCCGGGCAGCACGGCGGGCAACGCCGACAGGTTCAGCCAGGCCGGCGCGGGGTTTACCAGGAACCATAGGATCTTCCAGGGGCGCGCATGGCGCGGCACGTGCCACCGTTGGCTGGGGCCGGCCTCGGGCGCGAGCACCGTCAAATCGTTGCGGGCTTGACGGAACTCGCCGCGGTCGGTCACATTCTCCGAGAACCCGGACAGCGTGACTCCCATCACCCAGGCAGCCACGCCATCGTGGCGGGACGCGCCCGGCGCATACGTCTGGCAATAAGAAGAGAGCGTACGCGTCCTGGTCCATTCAGCCGCTTTCATCGCACCGCCACCTCCTGGCTTGCGGACGGCGGCAACCGCCCTGAAAACATATCCATGTTTCGGAAGATTGTATCGGCGTAATGCCTTGGAGTCAACCAGCCAGCCATGCTAAAAGAAAGTCAGGAGCAAGGGCGTATCCTTTCGGATCGGCCATTCCGGAACTGGCAAGCGTGTTTGGAGACAAATGGGAAGGTGTTCCGGTTGACGATTACGGGCGACGATTACGGAAAACGAGGAGACGACTCCAAATCGTCAACCGTAATCGTCAACCGAAATGGACAGAACAACAGGGAGGACGGACATGATTACCAATAAGTGCGTAAAGGGTCTGCAATCGGGAATTCTGGCAATGGTCGGCGGTCTGGCGGCGCTGCATGTGCCGGTCGCCTGCGGCGACGGGCTACCGTCCATCGGCGGTCTGCAACTCTGGCTCAAGGCCGATGCGGGCGTGACCACCAACGCCGCCGGTCAGGTGAGCGCCTGGGCCGACCAGTCCGGCAACGGAAATGATGTCGCGGCACCTTCGACCCAGCCGGTCTGGTCCGGCACGGGCTTCAACGGACACCCGGGCATTTCTTTCGCCAACGGCGGGTACCTGGAGAACACCACGGCGAATCTCGTGGATGCCGGTTCCCCGCGCACGGTCATCGTCGCCGGGCAGGGCGGCGGCAGCGGTCTATTCCTCTTCAGCATCCGACGCAGCGCGCCGACCTATACGCTCGCCTTCTATTTGTCGGCCCCGCCGCACAACTACACATGGACTGACAACAATGGGGCCAACAACTGGATCAACGGAGCCACGGTCCCACAGGCGAACACTCCATTCTACGCGGCATTTGTGTCGCCGGGCGCGGGACAGCATCTCCAGGTGTATCTGAACGGAGTGTACTGGCCGATCATCGGAGGAAGCACCATCACCGCCGAGGGCGGCGCCGCCGGCTTTATCGTCAGCGATGCCAGCGGAAACCACTGGGACGGCACTATCGCCGAAGTGCTGGTCTATGATTCGGCGCTTTCCGATGCCGATCGCGAGAGCGTCGAAGCGTACTTGCGTGGCAAGTACCTTCCGCCGCCGCCGCTTGCGGACGGCCTCAAGCTGTGGCTCGACGCCGGATTGGGCGTGACCACCAATGCGGGAGGCGAGGTCAGCGCCTGGGCCGACCAGTCCGGCCACGGAAATTGCGCGACCGCTCCCAGCACCAAGCCCGTGTGGTCCGGCAACGCCCTCGGCGGGAAGCCGGCCATCTCGTTTACAGGCAGCGGGGGTCTGGCGAACTACATCTCCAATCTGGTCACGGCCGGCGCGCCCCGCACGGTCTTCGCCGTTGGCAAGGCCAACGCTGGCGGTAACGGCGGCGGTTTGATCCAGATACGCAGGGCGGTTCCGGGGGGCGGCATCCATGTGTACATCAACGAGTTGATCGCGTATGACAACGACAATCTCCTCGTACTGTATGCCGGCGATAACGCCCGTATCGGGACGAATGCGTTCGCGCTGCTGACCAGTCCGTTCTGCGCCACCTTCGCGTCGCCCGGGGCCGGGTCTCAGCCCCAAGTATATATCAATGGGGGAACTCGCGGCGTGACCTGGTGGACTGGGGGCAGTTCGATCGGCAACGATAACGACGCGACCGCGGATGGATTCCTGATCGGCGGACGCGCGGATGGCTGGGATTGGAACGGCGACATCGCGGAACTGCTCGTGTACGACGGGTTGCTGTCCGCGGCGGATCGCGCGACCGTGGAAATGTACCTGCGGAACAAGTACAGCCTGCCGGATGCGGCCTTGCCACTGCCGCCGGTGACAGCAGGACTGAAGCTGTGGCTGGACGCGGCGGCGGGTGCGGAGTTGAGCGGCGGAAGCGTCTGGTGCTGGGCCGACCAGTCCGGCAACGGGAACCATGTCGCGGGAAGCGGGCCGCTCTGGTCCGGCAACGGCCTCAACGGCCATGCGGCCATTTCGTTCGCAAACAGGACCTTTCTCGCCAACTACACCAGCAGTCTCGTGACCGGCGGGGCCGCGCGTACTGTCTTCGCCGTTGGCCAAGCCGGCAATGCGGGCCGGTTCTTCTTGAGGATCCGTATCACCCAACCGTGGTACGTCAATGCCTTCTTCTTCAGCGGCAACAATTTCACCTGGACCGATGGCTCGGTGAACAATTACATCAGCGGCAGCACGATTCCGCTGGTGCAGAACCCCTTCTACGCGAGCTTTGTGTCGCCGGGAGCGGGCTCGCAACTCCAGGTCCATATCAACGGCAAGAACTGGCCGGTCAGCGGGAGCGTAATCACGGCGGAAAGCGGCGGTACCGGATTCGTGATCAGCGACGATATTCAGCCGTGGGACGGAACACTGTCCGCCATCCTCGTCTACGATTCGGCGCTTGCGGAAGCCGACCGCGCGGAAATGGAATACTACCTCGGCGTGAAGTACGGCTTCCGTCCGCCGCGACGAGCCGGCACAATCATCTCGCTGCGCTAGCGCTGACCCGGGCGACGTAAACGAAGAGAGGCTGAAGGCTAAAGGCTGTAGGCTGAAGGGGGGAGAGGCAGTCGGCAGTCGGCGGAGCGCGTGACACTTAACCGCCTACCCTTAACCGGATACGCTTAACCGAATCGTCTTACACGAAGGAACGGTCAAGAGCGTTATGAAAATTATGACGCGATGATTCGGTCGACGATTACGGACGACGATTACGGCTTACGAGGAGACACATCCGAATCGTCCACCGAATGCCCACGAAAGACGCGAACCAGCGCGAAAGGAGACGCCGCTGTCGTATGCAAGTCAGGCGATGGTTTCCCGCGGAGGCGCGGAGACGCGGAGGTATGAATTGTTCAGGTTGAAGATATTCCAAATCGTCAACCGTAATCGTCGCCCGTAATCGTCAACCGAATTACCGCTTCCTGTTTTTCACCACGCTCTTGATGGTTCCTTCGTGTGAGACGATCCGGTTAAGCGTAGGCGTTCAAGTGTAGGCGTTTAAGTGTCCCGCCCACTTTTTCGCTGTCGCCTTTCCGCTTGACCGGCGGCCGAAATGGAGATACCTAAATACTCATCAATTGGTACAAAATCGGCAAAGCGGGGACGGGTTCTCCATGCACAGCGAAATGACGCGGGTTGGTCAATACGACGTGGTCTACGAAACGCCGGCGCGCCGCTGGGAAGATGGCCTGCCCATCGGCAACGGCCGGATCGGCGCGCTGGCCTATGCGCCCACCCATCCGGAATGGGTCGTCAATAAGCACGATGTCTATGATTACCGTTGCCCGCCCTTCAGGCACTTGAAGCACGCGCAGGTGCTCAGGATGCTGAAGGCGGGCAAGACTCCGCACGAGATCGCCAGGGCGGAGTCCCCGAGGGACGGTTCCATGGGAAAGTACCCGTGTCCGAAGACTTGCGGGCAGATACGCATCCGTTTCGGTCAGCCGGTGCTCTACTCGCCGCCGCATCGCATCGCCCAGCAGCTGTCGCTCCATGACTCCACCGCCCGGTTCACCCTCGACAAGCATCTCTCCCATCCGCGGATCGAGAGCCTGGTCCACGCGCAGCAGGATGTGATGCTGATCCGCGTGCGCGACGTCTCGCGCATGGTCGCGTTCAACAACTGCGTGGACATCTGGCGCGAGCCGGACGCCATGCTGCCACCTGCCGTCACCTTCGCCGAGGGCAACACGCTCGGGCTGACGCAGAAGTTTCCGGACGGATTTCATTTCGTCATGATGGCGAAGGTCGTTCCGCGCGGCGGCAAGGCCTACCTGGACGAGTTCCACCGGACGATCCGCAAAATCTGGTGGCATGCGGGGCAACCGTCCCTGAAGGTCGAAGCCCGCATCGAGGGGCGCTATGCCGTGGCGCCGGTGGCGGGCGATTTCGACGTCTTCCTCACCGTGGTCACGTCTCTGGAAGCCAGGAACCCGATGGCCGCAGCCCGGCGCCGGCTGCAGGCCGCGGCCGCGCGCGGCTACGCGGCGCTGCGGCGGACGCACGCCAGGTGGTGGGTGGATTTCTGGAGCAAGTCCTGGGTGGACCTCAACGACCCCTTCCTGAACCAGCTCTGGCACGTCTCCCTGCACGCCGCCGGCACGACCATGCGCGGGGTGCCGGCGCCGGGGCTCTGCGGACTGTGGTACGGACCGATGGACACACCCTCGCAGATTCTGCCGTGGCTGGGCGTTTATACCAACGACTACAACGCGCAGGTACCTCCCACGCCGATGCTCCGCGTCAACCACCCGGAGCTGGCGGAGTGCTATTTTCGTACGCTGCGCGCTCAACTGCCGCGGGTTAAGAAGGACACCCGCGCCCTGTACGGCTGGGACGGCGCCGCCTATCCGCTCTCGACGGACCCGTTGGGCCGACCGCTCAACGTGGGATCGCTACGCTACTGCCATTGTTCCGGCCCGTTCTGGGGCGTGCTCCTCTGGTGGCATTACCTCTATACCAGGGACCGGACGTTTCTCGCGCAGGTGTCCTACCCGATCCTGCGCGAGGTGGCGACGTTCTTTGCCGGCGCCATGACCCTCGACAAGCGCGACGGCCGCTACCATCTGCAGCCGTCGCAGCCGCCGGAGTTCGATTATCTCAAGTACCCCGATCCCACCTTCACGCTGGCTCCGTTGAAATACACGCTCCAGGCCGCCGTAAACGCCTCGAAAATCCTTGGCCGCGATGCCGGACGCAGACAACGCTGGGAACATCTGTTGCGGCACTTCCCCGACTATCCCGTAGAACAGGGCATCATCACCGAGGCCCGGGGGATGTCCAGAAACCACACGCCCCAGCACTACGGCGCGTTGATGCCGGCCTTTCCGTGCGGCGAGGCCGCGCCGGAGCGCGATCCGGAACTGGCCCGGCTGGCGCGGCGCACCCTGCGCGAGATGGTGCGGATCCACTTCTGGTCATACGGCACCTCGCGCGGCGTCAACATGTACTGGACCGGGTATCTCTACAAGATCGGCGCCGCCGCGCAGTGGCTGGGGATGCACGCGGTGGCGCGCCGCATCTTCCGGGATATCCTGCGGTGTCACGTCAAGCCCAGCGGACTCATCACCCACAACTTCGCGGTTTGGGCGCCGTCAACGAAAAGCGAGGCCAACATCAAGCGGATTCCGGATCGCTCGCTGATGTTCACGGATGGGCCGATCCCATACAAGGAGGTCGGCACGGGCCGGCTGGTGGAGGATTGCACCGAGGAGCCCGGCGGCAAGGAGTACCTCTTTCCGGCGCAGGAAGGGCCGTCCGCCTATCTGGTCTACACCGGCGAGATGTTGTTGCAGAGTCACAATGGGATCGTCCGCGTCTTTCCGGGACTCGAGCCGAAGGCGTCGGCCTCATTCCAGCGGTTGCGGGCCGAGGGGCCGGTGCTGGTCTCGGCGCGCGCCGTGCAGGGCGCGCCGCGCTTCGTGCGGCTGGAGGGACTGGTGATGACCTGCGTGCGCATCCGCAATCCCTGGCCGGGCGCGCGCGTGGCCGTGAAGGGCGACAAAGGGCGCGCCAGTTCCCGGCGATATGGCGAATACATTGACGTCGAGGTCCGTCCGGGAGCGACGATTACCCTGGCGCCGGGGCGCGCGGCCTTGCGCGAGGCGGACCGGCTGAGCCCGGGTCTTTACGGTGAGGCGCAGCCGCGCCGCCTGCGTTTCCCGGATGGCAGTGTGACCTGGCTCGGCAAGCCCGCCGGCGACCCCTATGCCGGACAGCGGCGGAGGCTGAAGGCTGAAGGCAGAAGATCGGAGGGCAGCCGGCAGGAGGCGGAGGTCCGAGATCCGAGGTCAGAGGGCGGGCTTGGTGAAACGCAGGACACATTTAACCGCCTACCCTTAACCGGATACGCTTAACCGAATCGTCTTACACGAAAGAACCGGGGAAAACGCTCAAAGCGACGCCGCTGTCGTATGGAAGTGAGGTGTTGGTTTCACGCGGAGGCGCGAGTCGTTCAGGTCGAAGATACTCCAAATCGTCAACCGTAATCGTCGGCCCGTAATCGTCGACCGAAATGGACGGATAAAGTGGGGAGAACGCAGGGGCAAGGCAGAATGCCCGAGGTCGGAGGGCGGTCGGCAGTAGGCGGCCGGCAGTATGGCAATCCGGTCGACGATTCCGGTCGACGATTACGGATTACGAGGAGACACTCCCGAATTGTCAACCGAAATGCCCACGAAAAACGCGAACAAACGCGAAAAGAGACGCCGCTGTCGCATGGAAGTGAGGTGTTAGTTTCACGCGGAGGTGTGAGTCGTTCAGGATGAGGATATTCCAAATCGTCAACCGTAATCGTCGCCCGTAATCGTCAACCGGATTGCGGCTTCATATTTTTCATAATGCGCCTGACAGTTCCTTCGTGTAAGACGATCCGGTTAAGCGTATCCGGTTAAGCGTAGGCGTTTAAGTGTCACGCGCGCCGACCTTCGCCCTCTGACCTCCGCCGCCTGCCCTCCGCCTTCAGCCTCCAGCCTATAGTCATCAGCCTCCCCCCGCCCCCTCAAAAAAATTCCCATCAACCCCCTTGACATTCCCTCTCCCCCCTGCTACTTTACCCTCGGTTACAGAAAGAACCGCGACGGCGGTGACGCTGGCGAGGACTTGCTGAAACCCTTGAAACTATTAGGAAAAAACGCGGTATCGCATGCCGCGATAATTGATGGACGGAGGATTAAATGGCCTGCCAGTGGCAGGCCGCGGAAAAAATGCGGGGACGCGGGTGCGGATTCCCGAAAAATTTTTCCGATCCTGGGACTTGACGCCCGCAACGGCATTAGCCACAATGGGCGCCATCTGACCGGCAACGGCACAGCCGAAGCCAGGTTGGGAGTACAAAAAATGAAACGTTCGATTACAGCTATAATGGCGCTGCTCTTCGCCGCCGGGATGGTATCGGCCGAAGTCACCAGCGAGAATATCGTGGGATACAACACAGTGACCCTCAAGCAAGGGTACAACCTTCTAGCCGTCAACTTTGAGAAAGTTGTGGCTGAGGGGGATCTGACCATGCAGGAGTTGTTCACGACTGTAACCAATGGTGTCCTTGTTGACGGATATACCGCTGGAAACGTGGGCACTGGAGACAACATCCAGTTCTATGATACGGCTAGCAGTTCGTATGATATATACTACCTGTATAAGGGAGCAAAGACGTCTGACACTAAGAACTACAAGTGGGTGTCAGCCGCTGGGGTCGTGGCAGACAGCAAGCCGGTAACTAATGGAACCGCGTTCTGGTTCAAACGAGTTGCGGCGGGCGAAATGACGACAGTATTTGCTGGTCAAGTTGCAAACGATGTAGCGACAACAAAACAGGTTTTGACTGGCTACAACACCTTCAGCACAATCTATCCTGTTGCCTGGAACCCCAATGACTTCGGCACGCAGTACTGGTCCACGAACGGTGCCGTAGCTGGTAATGTTGGGTCAGGCGACAATATCCAGTTCTACGATACTGGTACTAGCTCCTATGAAATCTATTACCTCTATAAAGGAGCAAAAACCAGCGACACCAAAAACTACAAGTGGGTTACGGCTGGTGGCGCTGTTGTAGGCGATGACATCATGATTCCTGGCAAGGGTGCCTGGTATAAGCACGGCGGTGCAGGGTTTACGTTTGGGCAGGACAAGCCGTTTTGATGATGTTGTCTCACGCAACGATTTGCTGGCACCGGCACGCACACAAAGACGTCAACAATGACACACGAAGAAAGTAAAAGAAACAACAGGAAACAACAAATGAAGATTACTAAGATACTCGCTTCAATGGTGGTAGTTGGGATCCTAGCAGCGTCATCTGCTAATGCCCTGTCGCTGGCATGGGGTGCTGATTGGGTCTATTCATACGACTCGGATACGATGGCTTTTGACGAAGCTCTTTATGATGCTGGCGTCTCCGAGAGCGGTGTTGCCTGGCTAGTTGTCATGAGTTCTTCTGACTTGACGGGCTATGCCGTCGATACAGATGGTAACTTGGTCACAGGCGCAAATTTCGTGCAGGCGTTTAGTGCCAATGTCAATGATGGGCACAGCGTCGGTGGCGTTGCAAGCGGTGACAATGTGACTCTAGGCAATTATTATGCGTTGGTCGTCTACGATCCGGTTGAAGGGTTGTATGGCGTCTCAGCGCAAACAGTACTCGGCTCCGACACTGGCATGTTGGTCGGACCTCCGCCAACGGCGGGTACATGGTCTGGTATCTATAACAACGAAACAACGCCTGGCAACTATGAGGGTGGGGACAATGCTCCATATATGCGGGCTGACCTCGCTCCCGTTCCCGAGCCCACATCCATGGCTCTGATCGGTATTGGTGCGGCCGTTGTCGCCCTTCGCAAACGCTTCGGGAAGAAGGTCTAAACCCTCCTCCTGGTTTAGCACGTAATCCCGAGCCCCGGATCGAGCAATCGGTCCGGGGCTTTTTTCTTTGGAGAAAAACTGGAAAATAGAAACCGGAAACTGGAGGCTAGTGACAAGCTTGGCGGGCTGCGCCCGCATGTTACCGGTACCCTTTCAGGGCGCTCAGGGTCCATTAGCGGCGTAGCCGCTTTGCGGCGGCTTGCCGCCGCTTTCCTATGGGGCATGGCACACGCAAGAGAAACTGAACGTTCGGCTCGCCCTGATCTTTTCACTTCCCCCGCCCCGCCTCCAGTTGTACCCTCATGCCATGACCTTCCGTCGCCTGCCCGCGCTTGTGGTTTTCTCGGGATCCCTCCTGCTCTTCGTCGTGCAGCCGATGCTTGGCCGCACGTTGTTGCCATCCTTCGGCGGCACGGCTGCCGTATGGACCGTCTGCCTTGCGGCCTATCAGACGCTGCTGCTGGCTGGTTATTTCTATGCGCATCTCGTCGCCCGTCGAACGCCGCGCCGACAATGTGTGCTCCACTTGAGCATGCTAGCACTGGGTGTGCTCTGGGCAGTGACCTTCGCCGCGCTGCGGCCAGTGCTGAAGACAGGCATAGGCAACAGCGGGGCGCCGGCATTCGAGGTCCTCTTGTGCGTGCTGGCGTTCATTGGTCTTCCGTATGTGCTGTTGTCGGCCAACAGCACACTGATCCAGTCGTGGCTGGCGCACAGTATATATGGGCAGGAATCTGGAACCGGGAGTCCGGATCAGGATGGAGTCCACAACGCCAGCAGGCGGGGGCGCGATATATATCGCCTCTACGCGATCTCCAATCTGGGGTCGTTTGTCGGCTTGCTAGTCTATCCTTTCCTGTTGGAACCGTGCGTCTCGCTGACGGCGCAGTGGTGGGCATTTGCCGCCTGTCTGGCCGGTTACACCATGCTAGTCGCTTTTCTTGGCAGGCGGATCTGCGAGATGCGTGCAGTAGAGACGGAACCGCCGCCCCCCGTTCGATCGCCTCTGGTCACGCAACGCGATTTTGCGTTTGCTGACCGCGCCCCAATTGCGCACGCCATGCTCTGGTGGATTCTTCCGGCCGTGTCGGTGTTTCAACTGAATGCGATCACCACCCACCTCACGCAGGACGTGATGCCCCTGCCGCTATTGTGGGTAGTCTTGCTGGGTCTGTTCCTGCTGAGTTATGTGCTTGGTTTCTCGGGCCTTGCGGGCAGTCATCTGGGGGGCTGGTGCGCGGCGACGATCCTATTTGTTGGCGCGGCAGGAGTGGCCGAGGACAAGGGAGGGTCGCTAATCCACTTTGGGATGAACCTGCTGGCGGGCGGCGGCCTCTGTCTCGTCGGCGGCACATTCCTGCACGGGCGCCTTTACGCACTGCGGCCGGCGCATGGACAGTTGACCCAATACTATCTTTACGGCGCCGCCGGTGGTGCTGTCGGCGGATTGCTGGCTTCGCTCGTTGCTCCGATGGTCTTCCGGCGAGTGACGGAGTATCCCGTGGCCATGGGGCTTACGCTGTTGATCGCCATGCTGCATATTGTCACGCAGTGGAGGACAGGTCAAAAGCGTTGGGCGTGGGCCGGCGCCGTGGCCGCCGTCATCGCCTTCGCGGCACTGATCTGGGCGGCTGTCTCGGTAGCCGACACAAAGGGTAGAACGATCATTTGCAGAATGCGCGGCTTCCACGGCTTGGTGACCGTTACCGAGATGCCGGCCAGCGTCGGACACGGCGCCACAAAAGGGATTGTGCGCGAATTTGTGCATGGCGGAACGGTGCATGGCATGCAGGCCCTGATTCCGGGCAAGGAGCGGATGCCGACAACCTACTATACGGAAACCGGCGGGGGCTTCGCGATCGTCAATCACGCGAATTACCGTACCGGAAGACCGCTGCGCGTTGGCTTGGTGGGCTGCGGTATCGGCGTAATGCTTGCATACTGCCGAACGAACGACTTCTACCGGTGTTTTGAAATCAGTCCCGAAGTTGCTGCCGTGGCAACGAATCCGGCTCTCTTCACTTTCTTCTCTGGCGCGCCGGGCAAGGTTGAGCTTGTGCTTGGCGACGCACGCAAGGAGTTGGAAAAGGAACTGGCGCGACAGGACGAGCCGTACGATGTCTTGATCGTTGACGCGTTCACGGGTGACAACCAGCCCTACCACATCTTCACGCGTGAAGCATTTGCCACATACTTCAAGAGGTTGAAACCCGACGGCTTACTGGCCGTCAACATCTCGAACTGGCACTTGGAACTGATGCCATTTGCCAAGTCGGTCTCCGGCGCCTTTGATGTCTCGGTCCTGGGCTTGTCGGCGGACAAGAATCTTGACCGATTGGCCTTTGGCTCCCTATATGCAGTCTATTGTCGCGAACCGGGAGACATTGCGATCCCGGCCGGTGTGCGGTTGGTGGACTTCACAGACATACCGGATGTTGTCATGCCCACGGATGAAAAAGGCAGCTTCAATAGATACGTGACATGGTGATGGCCAGGTCTTTGGAGGCCCCTTGATGTTTCGCACTGGCTTCATGAACGCCGACGTTGCCTGGCGCCGTGTGGCACTCGTGTCGGGACTGGTCCTGATGATCGCGGTACTGCCGTATCTCCAGACGGCGCGGTATGGTTTCATCGGGATTGACGACGACGATTACATCGCCCAGAACGCAATGGTCAATAGCGGTCTGACCGCGCCGAACACTGCGCGCGCCTGGACCAGCGTGGGATATGCGGCCAACTGGCACCCGCTGACGTGGATGTCACTGATGACAGACGTCAGCCTCTTTGGCGTGCGACCTGGAGCCATGCATCTGCACAATGCGATGCTACATGGTTTGAATGCCGTCGCCTTCTTCCTCTTGATGTTGCTGTGGGCTCGGGACGTGCATCACGAAGAGCGCGCCGGTCCCGCGATTTGCTTTAGCGCCGCCGCCGCGGCTGTGCTATGGAGCGGGCATCCCCTGCGAGTGGAGGCGGTGGCATGGATTACGGAGCGTAAAGAACTGCTGGCAGTTTTCTGGTGCCTGGCGACGCTACTGTTGCAGACACATGGGTTGCGGCGCGGTTCGTTCCAGGGGTGGATATACGTCATGTCCATTGTGGCATATCTGCTGGCCGTTTCCGCCAAACCGGTAGCCGTCAGTCTGCCGGCGGTCATGTTGGCCAACGAATGGTGGCGGACGGGGAGAATACGTTGGTGGCGCTGGTTGCCTTTTGCGGCCCTGGCCGCAAGTTGCAGTGCGTTGACACTGTTGGCGCAACGCGAAGCCATGGCTCCGACCGAAATGGTCGGAGCGCAAGCACGGCTAGTCAATGCCGTGCAAGCGGTTGGAGATCGGA
>JAQULY010000061.1:8703-15870 GCA_028718445.1 Kiritimatiellia bacterium | reverse complement strand
CCCACCTCGCCGCCGCGCGCCTCCAGCAGCCCGGTCACCCGGGCCGCGCCCGCCCATTCCGCGACGGTCAGCGTGCCGTCAATAACCGGCGGCGCGGCCAGCCGGGGAACCGACACAACCGGCTGGTTGGCGATCTGCGCATCCTGGCGGAAAAGGCGTTTGACCTCGGAAGGCGGCAACGAGCGATCCCAGACCTTCAGGTTGTCGAACGACCGGCGCCCGCCTTGAGGTACATTGCCGAACAACGAGAATGTGCCGAAAGGAAAAGGCCCGCTCGTTTCCGTCACCTGCTCGCCGTTCAGGAAGAAGCGGAGACGTTGGAGGCCACCCGTCTGCGTCTGCCAGGAGAGTCCGAGTTGCGTCCACTGGTATTGGTCGAAGGGCGGCCACGTGCCGACTGCCTGGTTGCCGCCTCCCTCGCGGGGAAGGAAGAGATAGGTCAGCGTGTCATACCATCCCCACTTGTAGAACCAGACTCCGCCGGCATCGCCGCCGGATTGAAAGAAGTGGGATGTCCACCAGAGGTGACGGTTGTTACCACGGCCCCACAGATCCCAGTTCTCGAGGCCGCGGCTCCAGAAGAGCAGCGTGCCCTTGTCCCGCGTGCCTGCGGGCGCGTCGAACGAGACGCGCACGTCCTCCGCGCCGGTGACCAGCAGTGCCTTGCCGGCCAGCCCATGTTCATCGTACTGGGGCTGCGTCTTCCCGCCCCACGCACCCTCCTTGCGCGGACCGGGCTCCGGCATCAAGCCCTGCTCGAAGTCGAGCTGCAGTAGCGGCGCTGGCGCAGCGGCCGCCGCGACGGCCAGCCACAGCGACAACCCTCCGGCCCATATTCCGATTATGGTTTTCTGATTCTGTTTGCGCATTCTCACCTTACCACCATGCTTCCCGTTCCTGGAGTTCGGGCAACGTCGGGACTATGCCTTCTTCAGGACCGCGATCGTCTGCCCCTGCAGATCGGGCAGGGAGAAGCGCACATAGCCCTCCTTCCGTTCCCCGTGAATAACCGCCTGTTTCGCCGACGGATACACGATTTCCATGCGGTTTCCGGCGATCAAGTCGGCCCGCACGGACACGTGCTGGCCCACGAGCGCTTGCTCGAACGCCACGATGTGCATGACCAGACGCTTGTCGCCAGGCTGTTCGTTCAGCCAGATTTCGGTTGGGCACTCGGTGCTCGTCTTGAAGGGCGCTTTCCGGATGTGCGGGCGCAGCAGGGCCTGAAGACATGACCGCAGCGCGTTCTGGCTTTGTGCTGACCGTTGATGGTAGCCGCCGGCGGCAACGCTGCCGGCGAGATAGAACACGACGCCGCGATCGATCTTGTTTTGCCAGAGCAGCGGGACGTTCTCGTCGGCGCCCACGTTCCCATACGCCACCGGTTCCGCCGCGGTGGGGGCGCAGACCACTGCGCGACCAAGCTCGATCGGGCAATCCGTTGTCTGCATGGCGCCGCCAAGCCGGTAATCGTTCAGCATGCTGAAGACGGCGCAGGGCCCCTCCATCTTCTTGATCCCCAGGAGTTCCTGGTCCGCGAAATCCGGCAGAAGCGTTCCCTGCCGGCTGATGAGTCCGAACAACCCGCTGGTTACCAGCACGCCCCCTTGGGCGACCCATTGCCGAAGCATGGCCGTCAGCTTCGCGTCTTCGCAGCTCATATCCGGGGCGAAGATCACCTCGTATTTCTTTAACACGGCAGTGGTCAATTGTTCCGCCCGTTCCACCGTGCAGCAATTCAGGTTCATCCGGGCGGCTTCGTTGAGCGTGGTGGCAATGACATTGGAGTAATTGCCGGCATGAAGGCGGTGATACAACTCCCCGGAGCCCGAATGAAGCACCGCGGCGTGCGGCACGGCGATCGCATCCATTACATAGGGTTCGCATTCCTTCAGCGCATCCATCGATTGCCTGACGGGGGCAAGGCACCGATGCTCGGCGGACAGCAATCTGCCAGTGCGATGGTCCTGATACACTTCGGCGCCGCACGGGTGGATGCGCCGTCCGAGCAAGTGAGCGCACCCTCGCGGGTCGAGGGCTGCGCCGCATACGATCGGCTTGTCACCCCACGCCCGCATGATTTCGCCGACCCACTCCGCGTGACCGAACTCGCAGAAGTACCAGTCAAAATGTTCCAGCAATTCGTAGGGTAGGCCGTCCGGCTGACTCCATTGTTGGTTAAGCGAGATTTCGATGCCCGGCACGATCTCACGCCCTGCCTGGGTGGCGCGGCGCACCCAGTGCCGGTAGGTGTCCAGTTGGAATCGCAACGTATCGCGCCGTTCATCCGAAAAGTCATCCCGGTGTACTTTGGGGTCGTGTCTGTCCGGCATCTTCTCGCCGTAGAACTTGCGGTAGGCCGCCTGACAGAACTCGCAGGCGCAGTAACCGGAGAACATGACCATGTCATAGAAAAGTCCGTCGGCCGGAAAGAGCCGGAGCATCTCCCGAACCGCTTCGAATTCGCGATCCCAGAAGGGAGAGTTGAGGCAGGCGAAGAGCTGCCCATACTCCCGGAACCATTCGGGATGCTGCCGGTGCGCGTAGGCATCGTCGCCTCCGTCGGTATATGCGACGACGTACATACCCGCCGCTTTCGCCAATTCACAATACCGTTGGAAGAAATCCAGCGAACACCTCTCCATCCGCGGCAGCACCTTGCTGGGATAGGTGGCATGGCCGGACTGCAGCTTGCCCATGGCCCAAGCCAGGTTCCCCGAATGCAGTGACTGCTGCCATTGCAGCAATGTCTCGGCCTTGAGGTCCGGATAGTCTGCGCACGTATTGGACGACATCGGGCTGTAACTTCGGAAATTGAGGTCGGTTCCAAAGAACCCCCACACGTCCTTGATTTTTGAGATCGTCTTCGTTGTCAGCGCCTTGGGCATGGTTTTCTCCCTTTTCTCAAGTCGAAGCGGCGAACGCGATCTGGTGGCTGCCGGGACCGACTGCGATGGCTGGCAAATCGGCTCGCAGGAAGGTACAAAGCGCGACCGGCAGTTCGGCCATCCGCGCGGGGCGGCCGCCGCACTTTGCCTGCCAGGTCTGCGCTTTCGCCGTTCCGCCCAAACGCGGCGGCGCTACGTGCGCGGTCGTCCCTTCCGGTACAGTCAGCGCCAAGGCGAAGAGCGCGCCATCCCACCGCCACGCCGCCTCGATGTATCCATGCGGCGTGGCCACGCGGCCCTGGGCCTCCGTCAGCCCGTGCGGCACCACGCGCACGGAGAATCGCCGGTAGCCCGGCTCGATCGGCGTCACGCCCAGCGCGGTCCGGGTCAGGTAGGGCAGCGGATGCGCGGCAAAGGCAAAGCACAGTCCCATGCTTGCCTCCAGCGCGTTTTCGCCCTCCCACGTGGTCGTAGCGCCGTGGTCGAGCATGGCGCCCCACTTGCGCCGGAAGCGGTCCGGCACCCCGGCATCCATGTCGAGACTCTGCAGGGCCTCGTGATAATGCATCATCTGGTTGATTCCGGACTGCACCTGGCAGCGTTCCGGATCGGCCACCGTGCGCAACGCCGCCCGCAGGCGACTCTCCTCCCCCAGCCGCGCCAGCACCGCCGCCGCATTGGTCGTCTGGCTGAGGACCGGGCTCATCGCCCCGTCATAGATGCCATCGGGGTAGGCTTGGCGCTCCTCCGACCAGTAGCGTCGGTTCGCCGCTTCGCGCAATGCCGCGGCCTGCGCGCGCCACTGCACGGCCTGCGCGCCGCGTCCATGCGCTTCCGCCATTTCCGCCAGCTTCTCCTGCGCCAGCACCAGAAGAGCGTTCCACAATGGCATCTCCCAGCTTCGCTCCACGCCCCGGCCGGGATCGCGCGCATCCAGCCCCGTCCACTCCACGAATTGCGAGCCCGGCAGGTTCGCCAGCGTGCCGGCGGGCCCCACATACCCGTGCAGCGCGCTGAAGATGCGGCCACAGGCATCCAGCCAGAACGGCTGCCTGTCATCTTCGCCCGCGTAAAGCCAATCCACGTATACGATCAGCGGGAAGATGAACGTGGTGGCCACATAGGTGTCCCGGGCCGTCACCGTCGCCAACGCGCGGTCGCCCATCGGGAACAGGCTCAGGATGAAACCATCCGGCAGCTGCAACCGCGTGAACTGGTGAATCATCTGCCGCACCAT
Organism: Kiritimatiellia bacterium; assembly: GCA_028718445.1. Lineage (GTDB taxonomy): Bacteria > Verrucomicrobiota > Kiritimatiellia > RFP12 > JAAYLN01 > JAQULY01. The sequence continues at coordinate 11,745 of JAQULY010000061.1, read as the reverse complement.
CTCGACCCGGCCGAAACATTGCCAATAGAGCAGGTCCTGGATTACGTCCGGCCAGTTGTTCTGCTCGCGCTGCGCATCGCAGATGTGCCAGTCCTGGCACTTGACTTCGGCGGTGTGGCGGCAGATGGCCCAGACGCGGTTGAGGCGCTCGTCCGGACACCGGAACTCGCTGCCCAGCTCGAACGGCGAGACGCTGTTGACGATGCCGACCGCGTGGACCACCACGCGCGCGCCCGTGTAGAAGTCGGCCAGCCGGTTAAAGTGAATCTCCAGGTAGCGGCATCCCTTGGTGTCGAAGAGCTCGAACCGCTGCCGGCCCTCCCGCGTGATGTAGCGATCGCCGTAGCACTGCTCCGCCTGGCTCCGCGGCATGAGCACCGTCTGGATGCGGTTGCGCGACAAGACCTCGCCGTGGCCGATGTCCACCACCGCGCCGGCAGGGCACTCGATGTCGATGAACGGGAACCCATAGCATTCCGCCCCCAGGTCCACCACGATGCCCACTCCGTCGCCGTTGATCTCCGTGAAGGTTGCCGCACCGCGCTCGGGATGCACAATGCGTTCCGGATGTTCCGCCTTCACGCTGGTCATCGCGTAGCCCGTCAGGATGTTCCACGCCGGCTCGGGATCCTGTTCCGGCGGACGGCCGTTCGTACTGAGACCGAAGAAGGCGATCAGCGCTTGTGGATGCACGACCACCCTACGCATATGCGGCACGGTGCGTACCTCCAACTCGGCCGGCCAGAACTGCGTGGCGTCCGCCACCACGGCGGCCGCGGCCCAAGCGCGGTCGTCGAAACCCGGGCTCTCCCAGCCCACGGGGGTCTTGCGCCCGTCCACCCATTCCTGGTGGCCGTACTGGTGGGTCATCATGGGCACGTCGCCGCGGTGGTCGTCGGCCCACTGCGCCTTCCAGGCGGCATCGGTGCCAAGGCGCAAATCGGGACTGTCGAACTGGAGGATGAAGCCCCCGCGGACGGGACAGAGCCGCGTGCCGGGAACTTGCCGCTGCAGCACCAGCGCCGCGATGACATTCTCGCCGGGACGGAGCAGACTCGCCACCTCGTACACGTCCACCTGCTTGTAGCGCGGGTCCGTGGTGGTCGGCCCGCGGCCGGCCACCTGCCCGTTCACGAAGAGCAGGTAGCGGCAGTCCGCCGAGGCATACACCGTGGCGGTCGCCGGCGGCGCCTTCAGTTCGAACCGCCGCCGGAAACGCACGTAGGCATTCGCCGGCCGCTCGTCGCCCTCCAGCCAAACCCACCGCGCCACATCAGCTCTCCATGTCTTCATTGCTTCGCCTTCTTCTGTTTCTCACGAGAAGTATCGCCGCGCGCAAGTCTGGCGGGAGGCTTCCTTCGCACGATCACGGCGTGTCTGCACGCCAGATCGCCCTCCAGCTTGGCGCGAGCATCTTCGTATCGTTCCTTGTTCAACTGCCTGAGCGCACACAGGGCCATTCCCGCCACCAGCGGACGGTCCAGAAGGATGTGCTTCAAGCGGGGCATGCGTCGTCGCACGTTCCACACCAGATACCGCCAGTAGAGCTTTGAATGCACAATGATCCCGCCCGTGCCGACAAACGGCAGGTTCGTGTGTTGCAGGCCGAGAAACGCTGCGGTGTCCCACACCGTGTCCGCCAGACCGGTTGCCGCCTGCTTCAGAATCTGCCGTGCGGCCCGGTCACCCTCTTCGGCGGCGGCAATGACCAGCGATGCCAGAGCCGCGATCTCGGTGCGATCATGGCGGGCCAGCCCAAAGGGGATCAGATTGCAGCCACGCATGTCCGGCCCGTTGCCCGTGAGGCGGCGATGGATGCGTTCGGCCAGGACCGTCGCCCGTCGCGCATGCCAGCCCGCCCGTGCCGCGACCCGCAGCGCCTCATGTCCAATCTGATAGCCGCTTCCATAGTCGCCGAGCATGGGACCAAGTCCATCCAACTCTATCTCGCGTCCGTCGCGGCTGCGCCCATAGGTCACGGCGCCCGTCCCGGCCGATGCGACAATGCCGGCATCGGCATGCGCCAGCGCCAGCGCGGCCGGCCCTTCGTCAACCCATTCGCGCACCACCCGGCGTATGCCCGCCAGCCTGGTGATCCCCTTGAGGGTACAGCACGCACTCAAGGGGACATGCAGTGTGTCACAGACATGCCCACGCAGAGTGTGACGGATGACGGCCGCCAGGGTCTCGCGAGATCGCCCGTGACCTAGCAGAGTTTGGCTCTTCGCCTCCGGCTGTCGCTCGCTCCTTGTCCAGTTCAGGACGTGCCCGTCATCGCGCACGAGCAGAGCCTCGCACTTGGAGCCGCCGGCATCCACGGCGAGAACCAGTTGTTTGTAAGAGACCGTCATGGCCATCTGCGCCACTGATTCAGCTATCGCCGACCGCTCTCAAAGGAACGATCTACCGGATGGCGATGAGGGTCCCTTGCGGAGGGGGAGGAATCTCGAGCAGGAAATCGCCGATCGTGCCGCCGCCATCCCGCAAGTTGGAGAACCCGACGTAGTTGATCGTGACCGCGCTGCCGAACGCCACGGGGCCGCGAACCAGGGCTTTGTTCACATAGAACTTCAGCGTCCAGTTCGCGGAACTGGGGTCCGTGGCGTCCAGAATAGTCACAAACTTTACTGGCCCGGTGGGTGAATCGTGGGTGGCGCCGCCGGCCATGGCCGGTCCCAGATAGGTGCTGCCGGTGCCCGGGCCACGGCTGTTGGGCAGCAGCACCGTCCCGTAGGTCCCGAAGCCGCCGTCGGCGAAGTTCCAGGAGTCAGGTAGTCCTTGACTCGCCGCGAAGCCCAAGGTCATCCAATAGCCGTCACCGCCAAGGGTCGTATCCATCACGGCGCTGACCCTGTAGATGTGACCGGTGTAAGGAACGAAAGGCAGCCAAATGCAACCGCTGTTCCAGCCTGGAGGAGTCACCGTCCCATCCGCCTTGTAGTTCGTGCTGCCGCCCCAGGCTGCCGGCCCGACACCGCCACGGGACTCCGGGCTTGTTCCGGTCAGGTCCGTGCCGCCGCTGCCGTTGAGCGGGTCCTGGAG
>JAQULY010000061.1:0-8693 GCA_028718445.1 Kiritimatiellia bacterium | reverse complement strand
ATGAGAGGTTCGGCGGTCGCGGGACTCTCGACCTGAAAGCCGGTGATCGTGCCTCCGGCATTCGCATAGTTGGAGAAGCCGACGTAGTTGATGCCGATCTCGCTGCCAAGCGCCACCGGACCGCGCACCAGAACACGGTTCATGTAGAAGCTCAGCGTCCAGTTCGCGGACGAGGAGTCCGTGGCGTCCAGCACAATGGCGAACGCCACCTTCCCGGCGGGCGACTGGTAGCTCACAGCGCCGCCTTGGCCCGGCCCCAGATAGGTGGCCCCGTAGCCAACACCACGGTTGTTTGGGAGAATCACCGTCCCGTAGGTGTATGAGCTGTCGGCGAAATTCCAGACGGTGGGATTGATGTTGTACTGCGCGAAGCCCATGGACAGGAAATAGTCTCCCCCGCTCGTCGTATTGAGTACCGCGCTAACCTTGTAGGTGTTGCCGGCGACAGGAACAAACGGCAACCAGATACAGCCGCTGGAGCCTGCCGCCGCGTCGACGCTCCCATCCGCCTTGAAGTCCGTACTTCCATTCCAAGCGTTGGTCCCGATGCCGCCACGGGACGCCGGCGTCGTTCCCGTCAGGTTATCGCCGCTGCTGCCGTTCATCGGGTCCTGCAAGATTACGGCCGCCTTGACGCTTGTACTTAGCCCGAAGATCACCGTCACCGCCATCGCGGCCATTACCTTGCGAACCTTGCCTCTATTCGTGCGCTGCCTATTCATGTTGGTCCCCTCGCTTTCCGTAATCGTCTACCGTATTATCTCTTCATATTTCTCATGTCACTCTGACAGTTCCTCTGTCTTCCTGTTCTATGTGGTTTCTCCCTGAACCCAGATCGGTTGCAGCATTTCACCCGGCGTCTCCGGAGATCGTTGGCGGATACGCGTTTCTAACATACGCACGGCCCTGTCCGCCCAGACGGCGACATCGAACTCCAGCCGGCTCACGGGGCGACTGTGCGGCAGTTCGATGCCGCGATTGGCGTGGGTCACCAGCTTCAGGTCGCGCGGCATCTCCAGGCGCAACTCCAGAATGGCTCGTAGCACGCCGCCGCACAGGACGTCGTCCTGTACCATCACGCCATCCGGCCGGTCGCCCTGCCGCCACAGGCGCATGAACAACTCGTAGCCTTGCCGCTCGGTCCAGATGTGGTCGAAGGTGATCGTCTCCACGCGCAGACCTATGCCGCACCTAGCCGCCTCCTCGTTTGCGCGGCGGTTTCGTTCGTTCGCGTCATGATTGGGCATGCCGGGGTTGCTGGGGAGAAGCAGTCTCACATCCCGGCATCCCGCTTCAGCCAGCCGGCGAACGCCCTCGCGGACCATGGCGGAATCGTCGAGAAACACGCCACAGCCCCAGGCGTGCCCAGCGCCAAGATAGACGACCGGTACACCGGCGGCGGAAAGGTCGGTCTCCATCTGAAGCAGCGGGTGGAAGCTGAGCACGCCCCGCAGACGCGGCAGCACGGCGGGATCGAGCAAGTCCAGGTTCTCGGTCAGATGCCGCCCCGGCACATCCTCGGAGCCCAAGTGGAGTTTGACTTTCCAGCGGGGGTTGATGTCCTGCAAACCGCCGCGCACCCGCGAGCATGCCAGGCCGTAGACCGGCGAGGCGCTCGGCTCGATCAGCAGGCCGTTCATCACAATCGCGATTTCGCCGGTCCTTTTCAGCGGATCGGCCACGAAAATACCCTTGCGTGGCTTGCGCTCGATCAGCCCCTGGGCCTCCAACAGCGCCAGTGCCCGCTCGACCGTCGCCTGCCCGGCGCCCAGTTCACTACGAACCTCGGCCATCGAGGGCAAGGGAACGCCAACTGACATGGAGCCAATACGGGAACGTAGAACCGCGTAGATCTTACCGGCTTTGGGCCTCTGGTGAGTAGTAAGCATGATGCCTCTAAAACAATACTAGTATAACTATACTAGAATAGTGGAAAAGTGCAATCCTTTTCTTCCGCTCGCCAAGTCGCCTTCGTTGCGGTAGTCTCTTGCCTGTCTCCCGACAGCAACCGTTCCTGATTTCACTGTCTCCGACTTCGCCATGTCACGTTTCATCATCCGCGGCGGGCGTCGCCTGGCCGGTACGCACCGCACCCCCGGCAACAAGAATGCCGCCCTGCCGATGCTGGCCGCCTGTCTCCTGACCGACGAGCCGGTCACGCTCGAGAACCTGCCGTTGATAGACGATGTGCGCGTCACGCTAGAGTTGCTAGCGGGGCTGGGAGTCGAGGTGCGACTCGACGAAGCCGCCAGACGCGTGCGCTTGCACGCCGCCAGGCTGTCTCGCGCACGCCTCGACCGAACGCTCTGCGGCAAGGTGCGCTCCGCCATCCTGTTCGCCGGGCCGCTGCTGGCCCGCGGCGGCAGCGCCACCATCTATCCGCCCGGCGGCGACGTGATCGGACGCCGCCGCGTGGACACGCACATCGAGGGACTGCGGCAGCTCGGCGCGACGGTGGCCATGCGCGGCGGCTACAGTTTCCACACAGCCGGCCTGACCGGCGCGCATGTGCTGCTCGACGAGGCCAGCGTCACCGCCACCGAGAATTTGCTGATGGCCGCCACGCTGGCCAGGGGCCGCACCACGCTCTACAACGCCGCCTGCGAACCGCATGTGCAGGACCTCTGCCGCCTGCTGACCGCCATGGGCGCCCACATCGAGGGCGGCGGCACCAACCGTCTCACGATCGAAGGCGTCGCCGAACTGCGAGGCGCAACGCAACGCATCGGCCCGGACTACATTGATGCCGGCAGTTATCTGGCCGCGGCGCTGGTCACGGGCGGAGAACTGACGGTCGAGGGGGTCACGGCCGACGACTTTGCCGTGCTGGAGAGACCCTTCCGGCGTTTCGGTATAAAGTGGAGCATCGAGTGCGAAACGCTCCGCCTGCCCGGCGGCCAGCGGCTGCGGACCGCCTACGATCTGGGCGACGCCATCCCGAAGATCGAGGACGGCCCCTGGCCGGCCTTTCCCTCCGACCTGATGAGCGTACTGATCGTGCTGGCTACGCAGACGCGCGGCACCACGCTATTCTTCGAGAAGATGTTCGAGAGCCGCATGTACTTCGTGGATCACCTGATCGGCATGGGCGCGCGCATCGTACAATGCGATCCGCACCGCATCGTGGTGACGGGACCGGCGCAGCTCCACGGCATGCGTGTGGCCAGCCCCGACATTCGCGCCGGGATCGCTTTGCTGGTGGCCGCCCTGGCCGCGCGCGGGGAGTCGGTGATCCTCAATGCCGAGAGCATTGACCGCGGCTACGAGGAGGTCGAGGTCCGTCTGGGCGAACTCGGCGCGCAGATCGAGCGCCGCGCGGATGTGCGCTGATTTTCGCGAAAGAAATGCCATTTTCTCGGCTGACTTAGGGGCAGTGGTCTGATAAGATCGGTTCCAATATGTCAGACCCGAAAGACTCTCCCGGCGATGCGCCCGCTTCCGATTCCGCCACGCCTGTCGAAGCGGCCGTCCAACCCGCCGCCGCTCCGGTAGGCAACGTCGCGCGCATCAACATCGAGGACGAGATGAGCTCGTCCTACATTGACTACTCGATGAGCGTGATCATCGGTCGCGCCCTGCCGGATGCCCGCGACGGTCTCAAGCCGGTGCACCGGCGCGTGCTGTTCGCCATGCAGGAGTTGGGCAACACCCACACCAAACCCTACAAGAAATCGGCGCGCGTGGTCGGCGACGTCATCGGCAAGTACCACCCGCACGGCGATCAGGCCGTCTACGACACCATCGTACGCATGGCCCAGGATTTCTCGATGCGCTACCTGCTGGTGGACGGCCAGGGCAACTTCGGCTCGGTGGATGGCGACCCGCCCGCGGCGATGCGCTACACCGAAGTGCGCATGGACCGCATGGCCGAGGAGATGCTCGAGGATCTCGACAAGGAGACCGTTGATTTCGGGCCCAACTACGACGAGTCGCTCACCCAGCCGCTGGTCCTGCCCGCCAAGCTGCCCAACCTGCTCCTGAACGGCTCCACCGGCATCGCCGTCGGCATGGCCACCAACATACCGCCGCACAACCTCAACGAGCTGGCGGACGGCATCGTTCATTACATTGACAACCGCGACTGCAGCGTAGATGACCTGATGCGTTACGTGCGCGGCCCGGACTTCCCGACCGGCGCCACCATCTGCGGCACGCGCCAGATCGAGGCCATGTACAAACTCGGCCGCGGCCAGCTCACGGTGCGCGGCCGCGCCGAGATCGTCGAGGAAAAGAACCGCGAAGTCATCATCGTTTCCGAACTGCCCTACGCCGTCAACAAGGCCAACTGGATCGCCGATGTCGCCCGCATGGTCAACGACAAGGCCATGGAGGGCATTTCCGACATCCGCGACGAAAGCTCCAGCAAGGGCATCCGCGTGGTCATCGAGCTGAAACGCGGCGCCATCGGCCAGGTGGTGCTGAACAACCTCTTCAAGCACTCGCAGTTGCAGACCACCTTCGGCGCCATCATGCTGGCGATCGACAACAACCGCCCGAAGGTGATGAACCTCAAGGAACTGATCCGCTGTTATGTAGATCACCGCTTCGATGTCATTACGCGCCGCACGCACTTCGAACTGGCGCGCGCCGAGGCCCGCCAGCATATCCTCGAAGGACTGCTCAAGGCGCTGGATCATCTGGACGAGATCGTGCGCCTGATTCGCGCGGCCCGCGGCCGCGACGAGGCGCGCGCCGCCCTGATCGCCAGGTTCGCCTTCAGCGAGAGGCAGACCGATGCCATCCTCGAGATGCGGCTATACCAGTTGACCGGCCTGGAGCGCGAGAAGGTTGAAGCCGAGCACAAGGCCGTCGGCGAACGCATCGTCTATCTGCGCGGCCTGCTGGCCAATCCGGAACTCGTTTTCGGCCTGATCAAGTCGGACCTGGCCGAGCTCAAGCAGAAGTACGGCGACGAGCGGCGCACCGAGATCGTGCCGGTCGAGGGCGAAGTCGACATTGAGGATCTGATCGCCGACGCCCCCTGCGTGGTCACGCTCAGCCACAAGGGCTATATCAAGCGCGTGCCGCTCGACACCTATCGCGAACAGCGCCGCGGCGGCCGCGGCGTCATGGGCGGCGCCACGCGCGAGGAGGACTTCATCGAGACCTTCTTCGTCGCCAACACCCACGATACGCTGCTCTTCTTCACCAACCTGGGCCGCGTCCACGCCAAGCGCGCGTTCGAGGTGCCCGAAGCCGCGCGTACCGCCACCGGCAAGGCCATCGTCAACCTGCTGGAACTCCAGGAGAACGAGAAAACCGCCACGCTGCTGCGCATCCGTGAGTTCCGCGAGGATCAGCACATCATGTTCGCCACCGCCCGCGGCACGGTCAAGAAGACCAACCTGTCCGACTACCGCAACATCCGCCGCAACGGCATCATCGCCATCAATATCGAGGATGACGACCGCCTCATCCAGGTCTGCCTGACCGGCGGCAGCGATCAGGTGATGCTGGCCACCGCCCACGGGCAGACCATCCGCTTCGCCGAAGAACAGGTGCGCAGCACCGGCCGCGACTCGACCGGCGTGCGCGGCATCGAACTGGAGGGCGATGACCAGGTCTGCAACCTGACGGTGGTGGATCCCGAGGCCACCTTCATGATCGCCACGGCCAACGGCTACGGCAAGCGCACCGAGTTCGGCGAGTTCCGCGAACAGAACCGCGGCGGCAAGGGCATCATCGGCATCCAGACCACCGAACGCAACGGGCTGGTCGTCGCCGCCGGCGCGGTCAAGGAAGACGACGCCCTGATGCTGATGACCGCCAACGGCATGATGGTGCGCACGCCGGTGGACCAGGTGCGCGTGATCGGGCGCAACACCCAGGGCGTGCGGCTGATCAACCTCGACGAAGGCGACACCCTGCTCGAAGCCATCGTGGTGCCGGCCGAACCCAACGGCGACGACGAGGACGGCGCCGTTGAGAACGACTGACAGGAACTCTCAACGCCGAGCGTTCAACTCGTAACTCTCAGTGAGAGAATCTCTCACAGAGGTTCACAGAGGAAAGTGTGCGGTTTGCCATAAGCGGCATGGCCGCTTTGGAGTGCGGCGGCTCGCCGCCGCTTTCCGTTGTGCCGTGCGGGTGCGCGGGCCGATACGTCCCGCGCTGCCTTCGCGTGATTTCCAGCCTGGTAGCGCGGGACCTATGGGACCGCGCAGCTGTGAGTGTTTCCCCGCCTTCGTGTAAGACGCTCCGGTTAAGTGTATCCGGTTAAGAGTAGGCGTTTAAGTGTTACGCGCGCCGCCCTCCGCCCTACCCCTTCAGCCTACAGCCTACAGCCTGCAGCCTGCAGCCTGCAGCCTACAGCCTCCAGCCTACAGCCTTCAGCCTTCAGCCTCCGTGAGAAATTCCTTCACACTCGCGATTTCCGGTTGAGCTTTGTCTCTCGCGATGTTAAACTCACTCGCAGATTAACTTTAACAGCGTTATACGCGAGGAAGCGCCCATGAACCAGCCCTGTATTCCCAAGACCGAATATGCCGACCGCGTCCGTCGCGCCGCCGCCCTGCTGCCAGGCGCCAAACTGGACGTATTGGTGGCCAACTCCAACGAGGCCGACTACTCCAACGTGCGTTACCTCACCGGCTACTGGCCGCTGTTCGAGATGGGTGGCGCCGCCGTGGCGCCCTCGGGAGAGGCGGCGCTGCTGATCGGCATGGAGAGCGAAAACTACGCGCGTGGCCGCAGCCTGGTCCAGAACATCCACATGCTCAAGGAGTACCGCGAGACCGCCGATCCCTCCTACCCCGGCATGCCTGCCTCCTCTTACGCCGAGGCCTTCGCCTCGATCGGCGTCCGCAAACCCAAGCGTATCGGCATCGCCGGCTACCTCTGCACGAACATGGCCATGTACGAGGGCCTGCGCGCCTGCTTCCCGGAGGCGGAACTGGTCAACGCGGACGAGATCATGACCACGCTGCGCCGCGTCAAGTCACCGGCCGAGATCGCTTGCCTGCGCGAGGGGTTGCGAATCGGCGAGTTGGCGCTCGAGGCCATGCTCAAGGCCGTCAAACCGGGCATGACCGAGCTGGAACTGACCGGCATCGCGGTCGAGGCTATCTATCGCAATGGCGGCGAGAGCGAAGCGCATACCGTTTACTCCTTTGGCGGCAAGAAGACCACCAATGCGATCTCGCGCGGTACACACCGACGCTTCGAGAAGGGCGAGATCGTTCAGATCAACGTCGGCGGCCGGGTGGACGGTTATTCTCCCTCCGTCGGGCGTCCCATCTGCCTGGGCAAGATGAACGACCGTCAGCGCCGCTTGATCGAGTTCGGCCGCGAGATGCACCTCAAGACCTACGAGTGGATGCAGTCCGGCCTGGTGGCCGGTGACGTCGCCCGGCGTTACGAGGAAGAGGTCCGGAAGCGCGGGATGCAGAAGTACTACCTTTACGGCCCCTGCCACGGGCTCGGCATGATCGAAGTGGAGAAGCCGTGGCTGGAGACCTGCAGCACCTACCGGCTGGAGCCGAACATGACCTTCCAGGCCGACACCTTCTTCTACGACGAGGATTTCGGCCTGCGTTGGGAGAACGGGCTGCTGGTGACCGCCGCGGGCCGCGCCGAGATGCTGAACTCCGGCAGTCACATGGAGATCATCGAGGTAGCGGTGTAGGCGGTCGGCGAGACAGACTCTCGACGCGTTCGGGGGGGAAGGCTGAAGGCTATAGGCTGAAGGCTGTAGGCTGAAGGTCAGAGGCCGGAGGGCAGAGGTCGGCTCTGGCGAAGCACACTTAACCGCCACGCTTAACCGGATACACTTAACCGGATCGTCTTATACGAAGGCCGGGTGTCGCTTGGGGTGCAGGTTTCCTCCGAGTAGGAACCGCAGATTGCCGAATATCGAACCGCAGAATATCGAAGTCAATTCCGTCTCCTCACCGGTTAGGCGTATCCGCTTAAGCGTGTGCTCCGCCAAAGCCGACCTCTGCCCTCCGACTTCCGACCTCTCCCCCTTCAGCCTACAGTCTTCAGCCTCTTTCATTTAGCGTTCGGCGTTTGTCAAAATCCGAACGGCCACGGCCTTGCCGGCATTGGCCGGCACGGCCACCTCGGCCACCAACCCCATCATCGCTGGCACGGCTAGCGGCGAGACGACCTTGCCACGCACGATCTCCGCGCCTGTCGCCCGCCCCAATCCATGCGCCTTCAAGTCCAGCGTCAGCGTGAAGGCGTCACGCTGCTCCCTGGTGTCTACCAGCGTCAGCAGCGCCGCGGAACGGTCCGGCCGGACGAACACGCGTGCGAAAACCCGCGCCGGCAGCGTGCCCAGGCCGAGCGTGTCGCGGAAGTCGTCGTTGTTGAGATCGCGGTGCACCGCGTGCCGAAGCGAGAAGATGTTGATGAGATCCTTGTTCTCGGGGGTCAGCAGCTCAGGCGGATAGTCCTCGGCCAGACAGGCGTCCGCGCCCCAGTGGCTGAGGTAGGCACCGTAGCTGTACAGAAAGGCGAAGTAGTCGGGGATGGTGGGCTTGGGGATCGCGCCGCCGAAGAGATCGGCCACCATCGGCCAGAGACTCGTGCCGGCAAAGAGCGGAAAGCGCGAATGCACATAGCGGAAGATCGCCGGTTCGGAAAAAATCGCGTTGCCATTTCCCGACCAGGAGAAGGCGGCCAGCGAGTGAGTATTGTGCTCCATCAGGCGGTCCCAGACGAACTCCTGGAGAATTCCGTAGTCGCGATGC
>JAQULY010000060.1:7835-15942 GCA_028718445.1 Kiritimatiellia bacterium | reverse complement strand
ACGATGCCAGCGCCAAGCGCCAGCTCGCGCGCCTGACAGGCAAGGACGCCTGGGCCGGCAAGCAGAGCGCGCGCCTGGACGGGCGCGCCCGGCGGGCGGAGAACGGGCGGGCCGAGGTGCGCGTCAAGAAGCAGTACGAGATGGGTTTCTGGGTGCATGTGGGCGAGCGTTCGCAGCGCAATCGCGTGCTGTCGGCGGCCGCCGGCGAACTGGCGCTGGGGACAACGCGGCGGCTGGTCTATCCCGATCTGAGCCTGGGGCCCGCGGACCGAGTGGCGCTGGTCGGCGCCAACGGCCTCGGCAAGAGCACACTGGTGCGCCATCTGCTGAGGCAGACGAATGTGCCGCCGGAACGCCTGGTCTACGTGCCGCAGGAGATCTCCGCCGCGGAGTCGCGGCAGATCCTCGCCGCGGTGTCCGAACTGTCGCGCGAGGAACTGGGCAAGGTCATGACCAGCGTCAGCCGCCTGGGTTCGCGTCCGGGGCGGCTGATCGAAAGCGCGCAGCCCAGTCCCGGCGAAATCCGCAAGATTCTGCTGGCATTGGGCGTGGTGCGCGGCCCGCACCTGATCGTGATGGACGAGCCCACCAACCACATGGACCTGCCCAGCATTACCTGTGTGGAAGAGGCGCTCGAAGACTGTCCCTGCGCGTTGCTGCTGGTAAGCCACGACCTGCGTTTTCTGGATGCTCTGGTCGAGTGGCGCTGGCAACTGGAGATGGCGGAAGACGACCAGGTGCGTCTGCGGGTGACGCCTTGGAAGAAGTGACCGTTTCAGGCCGTGGGGACGTCTGTATCGCCCTGGCGGCAGCAAGCGGCCGGAGCCGGCCCGGTTCCGACTCGCCATGGCACCAGCGCGCAACTCTCGCAGTATGGCGCCACGGCTCTGTCGGTTGACACCTCCCGGAACGTGTCGTAGCCTGCTGTCGCTTCGTCGCCACCGATGACGTCTTCAGGTGACTAACTAGTGACAGATGGGAAGACCAATGCTTGAGTATCATCCCCGGAACCACTACGTCAACGACTTCACGATCATCCCCAAGGGGAGCGTCTATCACCTGTTCCATATCACGGGTCAACAGTTGAAGATGAGCCGAAGCTTGACCGACTTGCCCAAGCAGGGCCATGCCATTTCCCGCGATCTGACGCATTGGAGGGAATTGCCCTTCGTCACGCCTTTGGGCGGCGCCTGTTCTGCCGTGAAGCACAAAGAACGTTACGCGCTGGTGGAGAACATCAGCCGGATCTGCTGGTCCAGGGATCTGATGAAGTGGTCGGAACCCGAACCGATCCGCTTTGACTTCGACGATCGGGATTCCGTTTACGAAACCGAAATGCGGCTTCCCACCGCGCAGTACAACAGCCATCGGGATCCGAACATTCACTGGGACGCGGAACGCCAGGTCTATGTCATGTTCTTCTGCAGCCGGGTGAAATCGAGCGTGGAGCCCGATATTTACCGACGCGGGTGCGTGGGGTTGGCGGAGTCGAAGGATCTGGTCCATTGGCGAGTCTGTCCGCCCGCCATGCGGTGGGGCCGGCACCTATTCCCAGAATCACCGCACGTGATTGATCTGGACGGAAAATATCACCTATTCTTCACGCTCAGTCCCGAAGCCGGTTTGCGGCATGCGTTTTCGGATTCGTTACGAGGGCCCTACGAGGAGGTGGAAGGGCGTGACCTGCTGCCCTGGTATGTGGGAGCTTCGGAAACCGTCAAGACCCCCAAGGGCTGGATGTTCATGGGGCGCTTGATGGCGCGCGTGGAAGCGGGCAACCAGACGCGCCTGGCACCGCGGGCCTTGTGTCTGCCGCTGGCTGTGGAAGCCCAGGCGGATCGGTCCATTGCCTTTCGTCCGACCCGCGTGTTGGACGGCTTTCGCGGCAAGTGTCTTTTCGATTCCCGGCGGCAGGCCTTGGCGGACCATTGGCGCGTCGTTTCTGGGGACTGGCGAATTCCCAAGAAGAAGGCGTTGGCGGCGAACCGGCACACGGTTATTCCCGCGAATTCCCTGTTTGGCTCGTCCAATGCCAATCCGGCCTTGGTTCGGTTCCAGACCGCGGCGCCGAACCTCGATATGGGATTCGATTTCCAGATTCCGACGTTCAACGGTAACGATGCGCATTATCGCGCCGGGTTCTCCGTGGACGGCATACGCTTTCGGCTCTGCAGCGTGCTGAAGGGCATGACCTGTCAGGACGAACGCGGGGACGTGCTGGCCAGCGTGCCGTTGCCGGATCTGAAGTTGGATCGGTATTATCACGTGCGCGTGTTCCGATGCGACAACATCACGCAACTCTACTGGGATGACCGGCTGCTGATGTATCTACCTGCCTACGGAAATGGAAGCGGTCATGTGGAATACCATGCGGATCATAACGACGTCATCGTGAAGAACATTCGGATATGGGAACTGAAATCGCCCGACCCTTCCGGCTTTGCGCTCGTTGACCCGCCGGACGGGACGCTGAACGGGATCGTGTTCTAGGACGGTATGCCATGATGTCATTCGAGCCAGACTACCGGAACTTCGTCAGCGTGATGCAGAACAAGCGACCAGCGCGGCTGCCGCTGTATGAGCACATTGTCAGCCCGGTCATCATGGAGCGAGTACTGGGGGTGGCGTTCGCCGGGCTGGCGGACGGCGATGCCGCGGACCGGCGCGAATTCTTCCGCCACTACTGCCGATTTTTCCGCGAGATGACCTACGACACCGTCTCGTTCGAGGTCTGCATCACCGGCATCCTTCCCGCCCACGGCGCAATCTGCGGGGGACGCCCAGGTCCGATCCAGTCCCCAGCCGATTTCGCCGCGTATCCGTGGGATGAACTGCCCGCGCGTTTTGCGGCGCACGCCGCGCCCTTTTTCGACGCCCTGGTGGCGGAACTGCCGGCCGGCATGCTGGCCGTCGGCGGCGTGGGCAACGGAGTGTTCGAGATCAGCGAGGATCTCGTCGGGCTGGAATACCTGCCGTTCATGGAGGCGGACGAACCGGAACTGTACCGCGATCTCTATGTCCGCATCGGCGACCTGATGGAAAGCATCTGGGATTGGTTCCTGCTGCGGTACGGCCAGGCGTTCGCGGCCTGCCGGTTCGGTGACGACTTGGGCTTCAAGGCCTCGCTCCTGACCGCACCGCGCACGGTTCGCGCGCATATCCTGCCGCAGTACCGCCGGGTGATCAACCGCATCCACGCGCATGGGCGGCCGTTTCTCTGGCACTCCTGCGGCTGTATTTTCGAGATCATGGAAGATGTGCTGGCGCTGGGCATCGAGGCCAAGCACTCCAACGAGGACGCGATTGCGCCCTTCGATCAATGGATCGAGCGTTACGGCGCGCGGATCGGACTGCTGGGAGGCTTCGACATGGACTTCCTCTGCTCGCGCAGTCCGGCCGAAGTCGCGGCACGGGTCCGCGAGGATGGCCAACGCTTTCGCGAGACCGCCCGCGGCTACGCGCTGGGCTCGGGCAACTCCATTCCCGACTATGTGCCCGTCGCGAACTACCTGGCCATGGTCGAGGCCGCGCAGGACCTTCGCCGGACTTGACCGGAAGCTATAGACCAAACCGAAGGCGTCCAAACCGCATCGGAACGGCGAAGCCGCCGCCCGTTGGCGACCACGCCGTCACTTCAAATTGTTCGGGATATCGCTCGCGACCAAAATTGCCGCGCCATTCCTCATCTTTTTTGGGAACGGCCCCTGTTCCCACGCTGGCCCAGGGAATGAACAACTCCGCCGTCCACCGGTCGTTGGTCCTGGCGGCCGCGTGCCGCCATTCCTTTTCCCAATTCTCACGGGAGCCGCGAAGCGCCCGGCCAATCCCATTGGGATTGACGCTGAAATGAAACCACTCGTTCCCTCCTGCGGTCGAAGGCATCAGGAACAACTCCACGACGTCGCCCGACCAGAGCTGAGCGGGATCGTCGATCGTTTTCAGTTCCTTCATCGCCGGTTCCTGGCATTCGAAACCGAGATACAGTCCCTTGGAATCGCGCCAGGCGCGCGTGCGCGTGGCCGCCCGCGGAGTTCCGCCGTCCTTGTTTTCCTTGAAATCGGACGTGACCCCCGCTTTTTGCCAAACCGGCTCGTCCAGTTTGCCGTCGACGACGACCGGATCGTCCGCTTTCGGGATGACCAGCGCACAGGCTTCGCTGGGGGGGATTTGCGTCACGACCCCTAACGGCGACTTGCGCTCCCAATCCACGCCGCTTGGCGAGAGCGAGAATAGGCTATTCGTGTTCAAGGCCAGCGCCAACCGCTCGCGCCCTATCGCCGTGGCTTTTTCCCAGGCCGCCTGCCGGTTCGCGGGCGCCGCCGCGCGCGCAGCCTGAGTCGCGGCGATGCCGTCCAGGGTCAGTTCCGCATAGCGCCAGGCGCGGGCAATCCGCTCCGTGCGCCAGCGGTAACGCTCGGGTTGCCGGCTGACGGCGGCCACGGCCTGGTCGATCAGCGCGCGGCATTCCGCGCGCACGGATTGATATACGGGGATCAAGACGGGTTTTTGGCTCAACTCCATGTCCGGTTTGCCGTCGAACTTGGCGGCGATCGCCTTGCCGAAAGCGGCGTCGATGATTTCGAAATACTTCCGGATCGACGGACCGGCTTGCGGGCCGAACGCACCGGTGTAGAACCGCTCTTTCAACGCCTCCACGGATTGCGTCGGATCCCACAACAACTGGCTGACGATCCACGGATCGGGCCCGAGCACGCCCATCGGCGCGCCATCCTCGAACCCACTGTAAATCATGCTCATCCCGAGGCTGGAGGGATAGTCCGCCAACAGCTTGGCCACGGAGACTTGCGCGTCCAGGGTGGACCAGGGAAGCGACCAGTTGTACCCATTATTAAAATAGTACGCGCACCATTGGATCCGGGCGCACCGTTCTCTCCACTGGCGCATGTGCGTTTCCAGCATCTGGCGCGAAGCCGACTCATGGAAGACGATAGGCCAGGAATTATAAACGTCGGTCACGACGATCGCGTCGTGCGGTCTCACTTGTAGCGGAGCCGAAAGCGTGTTGTGGTAGGCGTAGATGCCGATCTGAATATCCGGCACCTCCCGAACAACAAGATCGGCCACGTTGTTGGCAAAACGGTAAATCCGATCGGTCAGCACATAATCGCCCAATCCCGTACGAGCCTTGGGGTTCTTTCCCTTCACCACATCCCAGGAGCGGCAGGATTCGCATTCGCAGTGCCTGCCGCCATCGTTCTCGCTCAGGGGCAGACGGCGATGACCGGTTCGCTTGGCATAGGCGATCATGTTCGAGGCGCAGACTCGCGCCACCTCCGGATTGGCGACGCAGAGCTGAGCGCCCGCTCCATAATGATTGTTGGCATAGAAATTCTGACGTTTTCCATTATAGAGAGCGAAATACTCGGGGTGTTCCGCGCCGTAGGTGCGGGGCGATCCGCCCCATGTATTCGGCTCTTCCGGCGGTACCCAGAGGAACCAGGCATGCTGCCCATCGATGGGAACGGAGCTACCCAATCGCAGCCGCCGGCCCCACCGCGCCAGTTCAACCGAGTGGTTCGTGTCGTATCCCATGCGTTGATGAAGCTCTCCGTTTTTGACCTGCACGACATCCAGAAACCGGTTGGGGAAACGCGGCTTTCCGGAATAACGAAGATCCGCGGGAACCTTCAATCCCTCGCGTGGAGGCGCCTCCTCGCCCAGCGGCCCTGGCATGTACCATTCGACGCCAAGAAACTGGCGGGCAAACTCGACGACCGCGAAATATGTGCCGCTGGAAATGCGTTCCGCCGAGAAGGACAAGAATTGCGGTTGATCGTCGTCCTTGCCAACCAGATAAAGATCGCCACGAACCGCCCGAATGTCGAATCCGTCGGCTCCAAAACTTCCGGCGCGAATGCCGACCTTCTCCGCCAGGGGGTGGGCACCCAGGACGATATGCCGTCGGCCTTTCGTCGGTTCGGTCACGATCGGCAACTGCGCGCCCGTGGTCTTTTCGATCAGCCGCTGCAATTCCTGCGCGCCTTCCCGGGCCGATGCCGAAGGCTGAGTGGCGGTCACGATTTCGTAGTCGCTCGTCTTGTCGGCTTCAACAAGGGTCAGGACGCTGCCCTTCTTGGGTCCGAAAACGCAACCGGCGCACCATGCCGACATAGCGATGACGAAGAATCCATTCCATTTGACGAATCGCTTCATTCCAGTACCTTTCGCATTTGATTATTGCTTAAGTGGAGCCGTCGAATCCCGGATCACCAGTTCGGGGACTACCATGATGTTCGCTGGCGCCCGCTGGACATCTTTGTCGCCATTCATCATGCTCACGAAAAGTTCGGCGGCCTTTTTCGCCAACTCCTCGGCGGGCTGCCGCACGGTCGTCAACGCGGGCTTGAAAAACATCCCTTCCCGGCCGCAATCGAATCCGGTCACGGAGATGTCGCCGGGCACGTTCGACCCAGCCTGCTGAAGCCCTTGAATGAAGGGAATAGCCAGAATATCCGAAGGAAGGATGACGGCGGTAGGCCGATCGGGCATGACCGCGACCTGCATCGCGGTATCCACCACGTCCTCAAAGTTGTCATCGTTCAAGAAGCTGAAATGAATTTGCCTGAACCGAACATGCGGCATCTCTGAAACAGCCTCCTGGGCACCTTCGAGTTTGGATGTCGGCACGAGGTGGGCATCCGCGTAGGCGATGTCGCGATGCCCGATTTGCGCCAGATATTCCACGACTCTACGCATGCCCGCTTTCCGATCCGTCGAAACGCTGGGAAAAGTTGTTGGGATCACGGCATCGAAGATGATGAAAGGCACATCGATGTTCCCCAAAAATCGGTGATACAACGCCTGGGATTCATAGTCGGCCATGCTGGCAACGATGAGTCCATCCACCTGCCGGGCAACCAGTTCCTGGACATAGTCGAAAGTTATTTTTGGATCGCTTTGGGTAAACCCAATCAAGACCTTGTAGCCCAATTTCGAAAATTCCTTTTCGATGGCTTGCAGCTTGATGCCGTTAATGCTGTAGCGGAGCCCTCCGATCAAAACGCCGATGGTGCTTGATTTCTTCAGGCGCAGCGACCGGGCAAGTCGGTTAGGCTGATAGCCCATTTTGCGGGCGGTTTCCTTGATCTGCTTGCGCCGCGCGACGCTGATCTCGGGGTGGTTGCGCAAGGCCATGGAAACGGCCACGTTGGATACTCCGACCGCCCGTGCAATGTCTTTGATTGAAACGGCCATACTGATCGGCTCCCTACTGCCCGACTGTGCATACTCCCCCGCGGCACGCCGGAGGTCGGTGTCGCTCAACTGTCCTGACAAACGTAGCGGCGCTCTCCCGATCGGCCGGCGATGCATCCGCCAAGCGCGGTCGCTCGACATGCACCGGACATTCCGTTAGTGCCGCCAGCAGTGGCACATCGCCCCAGCGCAGCATGCCGGGGACATGGATGCCCATGGAAAGGGACCTGGGTTTGTCTCCGAAGGCAAGGGTCAACGGGGCGTCGTAAGCCGTGATCTTATCCCACCCGCCGAGAGCACCGCAGACCAGTGCCGCCAGGCTTCCTTCTGTCATTCCTACGAGCGAAACCGATCGGAAACCGAGCTTGGTCCGCAGAACGTTACCCAGAAACTCCAGAGTCCGAACCCATTCGCCCATCAATGTCCGCCCCACCCATAGATGCCCCCGCGCGAAATCGTGATGACGGGTGATTGCGTGGTCGGCACTGTCGGTCTCCCCGGATCCCCAGAGATCGGCAACGGCAAGACCGCCGGTCGTTCCCGATATCGCCTGCCATGCCTCGTCCCGCATGGCCTCGGCTTTTCCGGCTCCGTGGATAACCAAGCGACACTCGTTCATGTTCCTATTCCGGAGTAGGAGGGGAAAGAGCCGCCCATCTTTCGTCGTCACCGCGATCCGTCGCCACGCGGGGTCGGCATCGCTATCGACCGGATACTCGATCCATCCCCGGAGTTCCAGCGGTTCGGCCAAACGAAGCAGGGCTCGGAGATCCCGGCGTTTCTCCACCGGATCGACCTTTTCCCCGTTTCGTTCCGCCGCGAGGGAAGCCGCGCGTTCCCGACAGAAGACGGCGATGCTCTTTACGGTTTCGGATCGTTGTCCGAGAGGAAA
>JAQULY010000060.1:0-7825 GCA_028718445.1 Kiritimatiellia bacterium | reverse complement strand
AATGGAACAAATGCCGGTTCGGGGCGCGGCGCGCCATCGCCGCTGTCCTTCAGCCAGCGATCGAACCACCCCAGCATGGCTTCGCGGATCTCGGGCCAGTACCCGTGACCCTTTCGGAAAATCCGATTCGCGATGCGACCCTCGCTTCCCAACATCCGATAGGCTTGTCGGGCGGCGTCGAAGGAGCGCAGCATCTCCGCGGGACAAAAGGAGGGGCTGTCCGAATTGCTGCTGCAAATCAACAAGGCGCGGGGCGCGATCAGCGCCAGCACGCCTCCCTCCTCCGTCAAGGCAAGCCCGTCCGGAAGGACTTCGCAAACGCAGTTCGCGTTGCCCACATAGGATTCGAACGTGCCCACGCTCACGACCGGAACGGCGGTCCGAACCCGATCGTCCATCGCCGCCAGCCACATCGTCTGATTGCCGCCGCCGCTCGCGCCGGTCACGCCGATGCGCGTTCCATCCACTTCTGGCAGCGACTGGAGGAGGTCGATCCCACGCATATTGTCCACGAGCTGCATCCCCATCAGCGTCTCGCCGACATCGAACAAGGCGGCGCCGAGGTGCGCGCCATGATATTCGAACTCGCCGTGCTTCGTGGCGCGCTCGCCGGCGCCGAAGGCGTCAACGCTCAGGCAGACATAGCCGCTCAATGCCAGGACATGACCGCGCGCCTGGACCGTCGCGTTCAAACGTCCCTGCTGCCAGTGCCCATGGACATTCAGCACACCCGGGAAAGGTCCCGGTCCATCCGGCAGATAGAGACTGGCGGTGACATCGAATCCCGGACGGCTCTGGTAGACAAGGTTCTGCACCCGATATCCCGGCCGTCGGATCTCGCCGCAAACACGCATGTCCAACGGCAGTGTCGGGTCCGGCTGCGTGCCAAGCCGTTCCCAGATCCTTGAACGCAGGTCGTGGCGCCACGCATCCCATCCTTCCCGTTGCAGGGGAATCCGGCGCAAACAGTGCAGCAACCGCGCCTCGGCCTTGAGGTGCTCAAAAGCCACTTTTGATGACGATTCCGTCAAAACATCCGTCAGCATGGGACAAATCTCCAGTTCCTGTCTCTCTGCCCGGCTCAAATATCGCCGCCGAGGAGGTCCGCGATCCTCATCGGCTTGTCCTCCGCAACGGAACGCCAGACCGCTTCTCCCACTGCCACCGCCAGCGCGCCATCGCGCGCACCAGCCGCAATCCTCAGAACGTCCGATTCGCGGTCGGGTGCCACAAACATATCGTGCTTCATCACGGCATCAGCGCCGCCATGCCCGCCCTCGACGTGGGGCACTGTATGCGCCTGGCGTTCGCCAAACATCGGGTAATAGACGATCTCCGGACGTTCATCCCCGATGCATGACGCCCCCGCACGAAACGTCGTCTCCAGCCGTCCGTGCGTGCCATGGATGCCGAGAATGTAGCCCTCCCATGGGGACGACGCATTTAACGAGTATATCACGCTGGCCCCGCTACGGTAACGGATGGTCGCCGAGTAGGTGTCCTCAATCGCGATCTCCTTGTCGTAGATTCCCAACTCGCGCGGATATTGCGTCTTCATGGGAATCGAAAACGCAGCTTCATAGGCGCGCAGATGGTCATCCTTCGGTAGATCGGCCCCTTTCGCTTTCCAGCGGCGATAGTAGGGGCACCCTTCGTTTTGCTCGGCCACACTATGGTCCCGTCCGTCGCGCGGACTCGGAGCAAACGGACTGTCGGCCCCGAAATAGTTTCGGGCCCCGAAGGCAAACACCTCCTCGGGCACGTCGTCCAACCACCAGTTCAGCAGATCGAAGTGATGGCAGCTTTTCGTTACCGTCAGCCCGCCGGATACCGCCCGATCCCGGTTCCAGCGGCGGAAATAGCTGGATCCATGACTGGTGTTGAGCAAGTATATCATCTGCGCTTGCACAATGCGACCCAACAGGCCGTCACGAATCATCCGTTTGATCGCCTGGTGCGATGGAGGATACCGGTAATTGTGCGCTACGCGAACCCGTCCGTGGCTGGCGCGCTCCGCCTCAAGCACCGCCCGCGCCTGACGTCCGTCAATCACCATCGGCTTCTCCGATATGACATCGCGGTTGTGGCGGAGTGCGGCAATGATGTAGGCGGCGTGGTGCACATCCGGAGACGTGACCACCACCACGTCGGGATTCGTCTCCGCAATCATCCGGTCAAACGCATCGGCGGAGTAATAGGGGACCGCACAGCCCTGGTTGCGATTGAATATCTCCACCCGTTCACGGTCAATGTCAAGTATCGCGACCAACCGGCCGTGAGCGGAATAATCTCCATATTCCGGCAGCTTGGGGTTGCCGATGAGCGGGAGAGCGAAGTGTCCGATGGCTCGTCCGCTCAAACCGCATATGACATAAGTCTTCATGAGAACAGCGTCAATTCCCGGACTTCAGGGGGCAAACCGGATCCGTCCAAACTTGGTTGAAACTCCAAAACCCGTGCCCGTCGGCGACCAACCGGAAAACTCCGTCTGTGCCGTGTACCGTTCACGGAAAAAATCGCCTCGCCACTCCTCGCCTGTTCTGGAAATTCCCTCCACACCCAGGCTTTTCCACGGAATGAACAGCACCGCCGTCCGGGCGTTGGTGCCCTTGCCGGCGGCATGCTTCCATTCGGTTGTCCAGGTCATGTCCTTGTCGTAAAACTCCTTGCCGATGCCGTTGGGATTAACGCAGAACTGACGGTACGCGGTCATGTCGCCCGGCGGAACGAGAAACGCTTCCACCACGTCACCATGCCACATCTTCATCGGATCATCCTCCGTTACCAATTGGCGCATGAACGGTTCGGAGCAGGCGAATCCGAGAAAAAGCCCCTCCTGGTTATAGAACCCGACCACGTGAGTGGAAGCCTGCGGCATGCCACCTTTCATATTTTCCCGAAAAGGGGTTGACCTGCCGGCCTTTTGCCAAACCGGTTCGTTCAGCAGACCATCCACGGCGACCGGTTCGCTCAACGGGAGAACCGTCAGAACCCGTCCTTCCCCTTCAGGCACTTCGCTGACGACGCCCAAGGGAATGCTTTCCTCGGCGTGCATGGCGCTTTTGCTCGCAAGCACGAATCGGTTCTCCGGATCCGTCAGCATGGCTTGCCACTGCTGCCCAATCCGAACGGCTTTAGCCCAAGCCGCGGGGCGATCAGCGGCATTGGCCGCGCGCGCGTCCCGGGAGGCGGCAGCGCCATCCAGGGTCAATTCCGCAAACCGCCAGGCGCGGGCGATCCGGTCGACGCGCCATCGGTAACGCTCGGGCCGATCCTTGACCGCGGCCGCGGCTTGATCTATCAGACCACGACATTCCACTCGAACCTTGGAGTACGCGGGAATCAGCAGAAGCGCGATCTCCCGCTGGTAGGTCTCGATTTCCCGGCGATCCTCGAACTTGTCCCCCAGTACTTGCCCCATGGACGCTTCGATCGTTTCGAAATAGCGGCGGATCAACGGGCCAGCTTCCGGCCCGAAAGCGCCCAGGTAGAACCGTGCCGTGAGTTCCTCGACGGATTGATGGGGATGCCACAGCAGTCGGCTGACCACCCAGGGATCCGGCCCTAAAACGCCTATTGGCGCCCCATCCCCTCTTTCGCTGTATTTGATCCGAATTCCCTTGCTGGCGGGATACTCCGCCATCATGCGGATCAACCAGGCTTGCGCATCCAGGGTTGACCATGGCAACGACCAGTTGAAGTAACCGTTGAAGCAGCAGGTCGTCAGAATGACGTGTCCGCATTTTTCGCGCCATCCCCGCATATAACCCTCCAGCATGTTGAAGGATGGCGGGCTGTAAAACAAATAGGGCCAGTTGTTGTAGACGTCCGATACCACGATCGCGTCATTCAATCTCCCTTCGCGTGGCGGCGAGAGGGTGTTGTGGTAGGCGTATAAGCCAATGCGCGCGTCGGGGACTTCCTTGGTCACCAGTTCCGCCACGCGATTGGCAAAGCGGAACACACGGTCGGTCAACACCCAGTCGCCGAGCCCCGGACGGGCATTCGGATCGCCTCTTTTCACGACATCCCAGGCGCGGCATTGTTCGCACTCGCAGTGCCCGCCGCCGTCATTTTCGCTTAAGGACAACTCCTTGATGCCGGTCCGCTTGGAGTAGGCGATCATATTCTCGGCGCAGACGCGGACCACATCCGGATTGGAAACGCAAAGCTGCGCGCTGGCGCCTTTCACTCCGCTGCCATAGCGAACGCTCCGTTTGCCGTTTACCAGGGCAAAGTACTCGGGATGCTCGGCGCCATACGTGCGCGGCGCTCCGCCCCAGGTGTTCGGCTCTTCCGGCGGCATCCAGAGATACCAGGCATGCTGAACATCGACATGGAGCGAAGAGCCCAATCCCAGTCGCCGCCCCCACTGCTGTAAGTCCCGATTTTCTTCCTCGCTCGCGCCGAATACCACATCCACATCGCGGTCCGGGAAGAATGGTTTCCCGCTCAGGCGCAAATCGGATGGAACCGCCAATCCCTTTCGCGAAGGCGCTTCCTCGCCCAGAGGACCGGGCATGTACCATTCGACATTCAGAAACTGACGGACAAACTCGGTCACGGCAAGATAGCTGCCGCTGGAGATTCGTTTCGGCTTAAACACGAAAAAGTCCGACTGGTCATCGTCCATGCCGAACAGATAGAGCCGTCCTTCCACCGCGCGAATGGCATAAGCGTCCGGTTCAAATCCGGCCGCATCCAGGCCCGCCGCTTGCGCCAGGGGATGCGCGCCCACTACGATTTGCAGGCGATTCGTCGTCGGCTCGTTTACGATCGTCAGACGCGCGCCCGTTGTTTTTTCGATCAACCGCTGCAATTCCAGAGCGCCTTCCCGAGCCGAGGCCGAAGGCTGGGCGGCGGTCACGATTTCGTAATCGCTGTTCCCATCCGGCCGAACCACCTCCACGTTGCCAGTGGACCCGACACCCGTTTCCCCCTCTCCTGATGGACCGGCCAGCGGAGCGCAGCCGGCCAATCCTCCCAGCAACAGAACAACCATGAATCCGCGCTTGAACCGGCATTTCAGCATGGCAGGGCTTTCCTTCCCGCTTCAGCGACAGTCGCCACTGCCACACCATAGCCATTCACTTGAGGCACATGGATTCGGATGTAGTCGCCATCCCTCTCATGCGCCAATGGTGTCCTATCCGGAGCGGCATAGACCTGTTCCACCCGCGCGTCGCCGACCCGCAACCGGAAAGACACATCTCTCAGCTCGATCGGCTCCTCGATGATCTGCATCGCTCGTCCCCTTTTTTCCGGAAGGTAGGACAGAATATGCACGAGCATTTTCCCTGGTTGAGAGGTGACCATCACCCTCGCGAAAGAGGGAAGATTGTCGTTCGTTATCAATGGCTCTGGGAACAACCGCTGCAGCAGTTTCGCCACCAGTTCCCGATGAAACGGCGGAGCCGCATTGTAGTAGGACTCAAACAAAGGCGACGCCAGGTGCGCGACTTGCCCGGTCGTCACGGCGGCCGGCCAAGCCGTCACCTGGTCCGGCGGCGTATAACAGAGCCCATGCTCGCCATCCCAATTGGCATTGTAGTAGGGCGCGACGATTCGCGCCGCCACTTCAACTCCGGCCTGCGCCTCTATTTCGAGGCACTTGCCATACAAAGCCATCGGCATGTCCGGCAAGCCATCGGCCCATGCCGGCTCAACCGCCATGTAGGCCGGATGGAAGGGACACTCTCCCCGATACGAGACGCCCCATTCCGGGTTGACGAATGTCGTCCCCTCCAAATCCATGCCGGAGTGTCCGCTGGCAAGGATCGGTTTTCCGGCATCCAGATGCTTTCGGATGCGTCGACCTACTTCGTCGTCCAGGCGCACATCGTCCGGAAGCACCAGCATCCGGTAGGAATCCCACGCGGACTGCAAATCAACCACGTCGAATTGTTGCCGCAATTCGCAAAGCAGGCGCGTGGCCCCGCGCACGGACGCCGATTCGGAAGGATCAAGGCAACCGGTCGGCGTTACCACCGCCAGGTCGACGACCGGAACGGCGCCGTCATACCACGGTTCAAAGCGTCGCAGATCGCCGTAAACCTCCCGAACCAATTGAAAGACCGCCCGATTGATGTCGCCTCGCGGATGGGCGTGGCAGCCGATGTTGGGGCGCATCCCGTTAGCCAGTCCGTAGACGCAGTCGTATTTCACGCCCGCCGGTTTTCGGATGCCCCCAAAATCGCCCCAGGCCATGTGAAAACGGCCGGTCATGTTGATGACGGGTTTCCCCAAGGTGCGCATATACCGCGCCCGCACGGGCAGCACCTCGTATCCCCAGGCCCCGGTGGGCAGGCATTCGCATTCCAGATACGTTCCCGCGGCGCTTTGACTGCCGTATTCCACGCCATTGAAATACAGGAGCGCCTCGGGCTTGATCGCCTTGACGGCCCCGGCAATCCGGTTCATCAACCGATCCCTGGAAAATCGCGCGAATGCAAGCTCCTGGCGTTCATCTCGCCAATCGACCCCGTTCGCTTTCATCTCCCGCATGCATTCGATGCCGATGCACGGATGGGGAGCGAAACAGTCTATGAAGAAGCCGGCCACCGCATAGCGGCGCGCCACTTCCTCGATCATCGCGATTAAGTGATCCCCATAACCGGAGTTGTAGCACATCCTCCGATTGAAGGCCGCCTGGTCCGTGAACGGCTCGAAGTACCGGTCGAAACCCTCGCGGTACAGGCGGCCGTCGGGCGAAACCACCGCCCACTCGCGATGCCGGTGCGCTTCCTCGTCGCTCAGTCCGGCATTGAAATAGGCCGACAACGCAATGCCTCTTTTCGCGCAAGCCTCGGCAAGCCGGCCAAACAGATCGAACTTCAGCGAGGGATGCCGGGTTCCGATCTTGGTGTCATAGTAGGCCATCCCCATATTGTCTCGGGCGTGAAAGCCGAGATAATCGACGCCGGCCTGTTTGACCTGCTCCGCGAAGGCATCCGCGTCGAAATTCGCTCCGACATCCGGGCAGGACGGCATCGTGTGGTGGTCGAAAAACAGGGCGTATTTCGGTGCGCTTGTCATCCTTCTCCTAAGTCCTCTCTTCCGGCCATTCCGGAACACCAAAGCCCAATTTCTTCCAGGGGATGTCCCGGAACCGCAGGTTCAGAAACGGCTCTTTCGCCTTGATCCGAGAGATGCGCACGTCGTTGGGGGGCACGCCGCAGCGCAGGCCGCCGTCTTGAATGTCCGTCTCCCCATACGCCAGCCATTCCTCGACTTCGACAATCTCCGCTCCCTTGACGCGAACCTTGCCTTCCCAAGACAGGGCATGCGAATTGTTGCACAGCGTCACGATCAATTCATTCGGCTGGTCCGTCACGTTGAGCGACCAGTAGATCGGCCGACCCTCGATCTCGATCAAGGCGCACTCGTCCAGCAGGGGATCGAGCGCTCGCGCGATCTCCGTGAACACGGGGGAATCGGTTCGGTCCGCCCCCCAAGCCGGTTCGTCGACCAGGATCAACCGTCCCTTGCCGCATGGCAGTTCGTCAACGGCTTTGTTGGATTCCGTTTTAGGCGCCTCCGGCCATTGCCCGCGATCGGCCGCCACGACTCCGCCCTTTTCCATGAATGCCTTCAGCCGGCTGGCGACTTCCGGAGCGATGCCCTTTTCCCATGTTCCTAAAAGAACTATGGCGCGATACTTGTCCAGGCACGATTCGGGGGCGTTATCCAGAATCACGTCGAACAGGTCGCCGTAAGGCGTGTTGGTGACGAGGCCGCGCTCGTCGCGGGCCGGATTGGGCGTCGCGTTCGCGAGTTTGTAACCGGGATAGACCCGATCCAGGAACCGATCGATCTGCCAGTCGCC
>JAQULY010000059.1 GCA_028718445.1 Kiritimatiellia bacterium | reverse complement strand
TTCTGGGTCGAAAGACGCATGCAGAATTGTGTCAAGGGTTCGTCCCTGACGGATAGAAGGTTGTCCGGTTCGGTCCCGCCGTCCGGAACCTGCAGAAGCCGGTTCATTCCGCAAATGGCAGCGATCATGCAAGGCAAGGAAACCAACATGGACTGAAAATATTTTTTGGCCAAGGTTAGTTGCGGTTGACATCCCCCCACATAGAAGGGCGAGGCTCTGCCGAGCCGCAAGCGCAAGGGCGAGCGCATGGGTGGGCGGCAGAGGAAGCTGCAACTCTCGCAGTTTAGGGGGCAGACTCCGGGCTTGCGAAAAGGGACGAACATGGATATTGTTATCAACTATTCGGGTGCCTACCAAGCAAGAGGAAGCGAACGCAATGCCGAGCGACGACTCTATTGAAGTGACCGGTACGGTGGTCAAGGTTCTGCCGGCAACCATGTACCGCGTCAAACTCGACAACGGCCACGAAGTGCTGGCGCACGTGTCGGGCCGCATGCGCAAGCACTTCATCAAGATCACGTCGGGCGACAAGGTGACGCTGGAAATCTCGCCTTACGACCTGACCAAGGGACGCATCACCTACCGGCACAAGGTGTGACATGCAAGCCAGACCAGTATGCGAGCGCGTGCAGTGGGTAGGCGCGGTGGACTGGAACCGTCGCCTGTTCGATGCCCTGATCCCATTGCCTGACGGCACCAGCTACAACTCCTATCTGGTACGCGGTTCGGAGAAGACCGCCCTGATAGACGCGGTGGATCCCGCCATGCTGCCATGCCTGATGGGTGCGCTGGCGGACGTGCCCGAAATTCATTACGTCGTGGCCCAGCACGCCGAACAGGATCACTCCGGCGGCATCCCCGCCGTGCTGGCCCGCTACCCGAAGGCCCAGTTACTCTGCTCCGCCAAAGCCAAGTCACTGCTGATGGAGCACCTGCACGTCGCCGAGGAGCGCATCCGCACGGTGGCCGACGGCGAGACCGTCTCGCTGGGCGACCGCAGTCTGCGTTTCATCTACACGCCCTGGGTGCACTGGCCTGAGACCATGGTGACGCTGCTGCCGGAGGACAAGATCCTCTTCACCTGCGACTTTTTCGGCTCGCACTACGCCACGTCCGACCTGTACGCCGGCGAGAACCCCGCCGTTCGTGAGGCCGCGAAGCGCTACTATGCCGAGATCATGATGCCGTTCCGAAGCGCCATTCAGGGCAACCTGAAGAAGATCGAGGCACTGAAGTTCGACGTGATCGCGCCCAGCCACGGCCCGCTTTTCGACAAACCCGCCATGATCGTGGACGCCTATCGTGACTGGGTCTCCGACAGGGTCGAGAACCGCGTGATCATTCCGTACATTTCCATGCACGGCAGCACCGAGGCAATGGTGGAGCGGCTGGTGCGCGCGCTGATCACGCGCGGCGTGGACGTGCAGCCTTTCAACCTGGCCGTCACAGACATCGGCATGCTGGCCATGTCGCTGGTGGACGCCGCCACGATTGTGATCGGCACGCCAACCGTGCATGTCGGACCGCATCCGGCGGTCTTCAACGCCACGCACCTGGCCAACGCGCTGCGGCCGAAACTCCGCTATGCCGCCATCATCGGCTCCTATGGCTGGGGCACGCAGGCCGCAGAGCAACTCGCGGCGCTGATCCCCAATCTCAAGGTCGAGGTGCTTGGCACGGTGCTCTGCAAAGGGATGCCGCGCCCCGCGGACCTGGCCGCGGTGGACGCGCTGGCCGACACGATCAAGACCCGTCACGGCAGCCTGTAGTTGCCGATTCCCTGCGCGAGCTGGCTCACACTCCCGGGACGTAGCCGCGGCCGAACGGGGCCTCCCACAAATCCTTGAAGCCCTGATCGAAGGACATCCAGGCGGAGGTGCCGCCATCGGCGATGATCGTCTGGCCCACGATGTAGCGGGCATCGTCGCTGGCTAGAAAGGCCGCCACCTTGGCGATGTCCAGAGGGGTGCCGGCAAAGCCGCACGGAATGCCCTTGCCGATTTCGTTCGCCGCCTCCGCCCCAAAGAGCTCACGGTGCGAATCCACCGGCACGGCGCCGGGCGCGAGCGCGTTCACCCGCACCCCGCGGGGCGCGAGCTCCACCGCCAGCTCGCGCGTGTAAGCCACGATCGCCCCCTTGGTGCCGGCGTAGACCGAGTGGCCCTGCCGACCGAGCAGCGCGTGAACGGAAGTCATGTTGACGATGGCGCCGCGGGACGCGAGCAGGGCGGGCAACAGCGCCTGGGTCAGAAAGAACTGTGCGCGGATGTTGACGTGGAAAAGCGTATCGAACTGCTCCGGCGTGACATTCTCGAAGACCCGATTGAAAGTGATGCCGGCGTTGTTGACCAGTACGTCCACGCCCCCAAGGAACTCCTCGGCTGCGCGGGCCAACTTTCTGACCTCCTCCACCTGGTTGAAGTCGGCCTGGAACGCTTCCGCGCGGACGCCGGCGTCACGCGCCTCCCGCACGGCGGACAAGGCGCCGTCGGCGCTGCGGCCGTAGTGAAAGGCCACCGCCGCGCCCTGCCGGGCGAACTCCAGGCCGATTTCGCGCCCGATGCCCGTGCCCGCGCCCGTAACCAGTGCGCGTTTCCCCGTTAGTTTCCGTCCAGCGTTCATATTCGACTACCTCGGTTCGACGGTCAGCCCCTCGCCCGGCTTCAGCAGCATGGCGCGCGTTTCCGGGCACAGCGCGCGGCAGGCGTATACGTAACCTTGCGGGTCGCCGCCGCCCTGTTCGGCCAGCATCCAGTAGTGGCAGGGGATGGCGAAACGCGGCTGCACGTCGCGGGTGAGCATGGCGGCGTCAATGTGGTTCATGTTGCCGAAAACGCCGTTGATCGCGGGCAGCAGCACGTCCGGCTTCAAGTCCGCCAGCGGCTTGAAGGCGGCGGGACGCCACGAGGTGTCGCCGGTGATCATCGCGCGGATGCCGCCAAAGTCCAACACCAGGCACAAGGCCGTGGGCGACAGGTCGCCATGATCGGCAGGCGCCGTGTGGATGGCGATCCCCATCAGGTCGTATTGTCGGCAGGGCTCCAGCAGCGCGATGCGTTCGGCGGCAACGCCGGCTTGCGCGAGTCCCTCGCGACAGCCCGCGGGAGCGGCGAAGAGGCAACGCGGGTTGCGCCGCGCGACGACCGGCAGCGTGTCCGGGTCAAGATGGTCGGTATGCTCGTGCGTGAGCACCACCAGGTCCGCCGCCACCTCCTCGGGCGCGACGGGCGACAGCGATAGGCGCTTGAAGCCGTGCAGCCGTTCGCAGGCGTCGGACAAGTAGGGGTCCACGAAGACCCTTGTTCCCGCCGCCGTCTTGAACGCGAAGCCGGCCTGTCCCAGCCACCACAGACGCACGGCGCCGGCGGGAATGGATGCCGATTCGATGTCTTTGGCCAGCATGGCGCGAATCTCCCGGTCAGAAATCCCTGATGTATCCCGCGGTCCAGCCGCCATCCACGGTCAGGGTATGGCCGTTGATGTAGCGGCTTTCCGGCGCCGCCAGGAACAGCGCCGCATAGGCGATGTCCATGGAGTCGCCGGGCTTGCCCAGGGGGATGTGGGCCAGCATCTGCTGCATCTTGTCGCTGAACTGCCCATTGGCCCCATAAAAGAGCGCCTTGGTACCTTCGGTGAGGATCGAGCCCGGTGCGATGGCGTTGGTCAGCACGCCGCGCGAACCGAGCTCGATCGCCATGGCCCGCGTGAGCTGCACCACCCCCGCCTTGGCAGCGGTGAACGCGCACTGGAGGCGCGCCGGCACCAGGCCGAGGACCGAGGAAATATTGATGATCCGGCCGCCGCCCTGGCGCAGCATCGCGCGCGCGGCGGCCTTGCTGACAAGGTATACGCCGGTCAGGTCAATCCTGATCAGGCGGTCCCATTCCTCCTTTGGGAACTCCTCGATCGTGACGCGATGCTTCGAGGTGTTCGTGCCGGCGTTGTTCACGACGATATCCAGACGTCCGAACCGGCGCAGAACTTCCGCCAGCGACGCTTCGACCTGGGCGGCGTCGGACACATCCATGACCATGCCGGCGCACCCGGGATGGGCGGTGGCGGCCGCCGTTGCGCCTTCGGCGTCAATGTCCGCGTATACGACCCTGGCGCCATTCTCGGCATAGACGTCGGCGATGGCCTTGCCGATGTTGCGCGCCGCTCCCGTCACCAGCGCCACTTGTCCGTTCAGGTCCACCTTCATGATGGCCGGTCCTTTCGCGCGTGTTCCCTGTATACCTGCATGTGCTCGCACATGATCCGTTCCGCCTTGCCGAGATCGCCGCGGCGCAGGGCATTCAGCAACTCACGGTGCATACGCACGCCGCCGGACCAGGTGGCCCGCGATTCGACGACCTGCTGCCTGAACCGCAGGAAGAAAATACCCAGTAAGTCGCCGAAGGCCACCAGCGGCTCGATGCCGCTGGCCTCCAGCAGGGCGCGATGGAAAGCAATGTCGCCACGAATGAAAGCGTCGGAATCGGTCAAGCCGTTCAGACGGTCGTTCAGGCTGGTCAGCGTTTCGTACACGACGGGGTCATCCGCCATGTGTTCGGCAACGCCTTCGAGCGCACCCCGCTCGATCACCAGGCGGGTCTTGAGAAGCTGATCCCGGGGATAGTTGTTTAGGGAGAAGTGAAAGCCCAGGTATTCGGTCACGCGCTTCATGTCAACGCGCCCGACGGTCAAACCGCGTTTGGGCGCGGAACGAAGAATCCCCAGGAAACCCAGCGCCTTGGTCGCTTCCCGCAGGCTGCCGCGGCTGACCCCGAACAGCGTGGTCAGTTCGTGCTCGGTGGGGAGCCGGTCGCCTTCGCCCAGGGAATGTTCGACGATGTAATCGCGGATGCGGGCGGCCACTATGTCGCTCAGGCGCGCGCGCTCGATCGGCAGGCACGACGCCTTGGCGGGCGCCGTGACGGCGCTCCGCGCGGCGGAAGAGGGCGCCTTCGCGGCTGACCCGGATGAGCGCTTCGATTTCACGTGTTGACTTATACTAATTGTCTGATAATATGACAACTACATTTTTCAAGGCCGCTTCAGACCGGGCGACCAAGACAAAATAGCCGCGCAACGCGCGGACGGCAACAGGAGAAATGCGCCATGCGAATCGCGAGAGTCCGGACGCCGAAGGGCGATGTCAGCCATGCCTTGATCGAACACGGCAAGGCCGCGCTTGTGCGCGGCGATATCTTCGGACGGTGGGAGCGGAGCGGCGAGAGCCACCCGCTTGCGGCCGTCAAGCTGTTGGCGCCGGTCGCTCCGCCCAACATCCTTTGTCTCGGCCGCAACTACAAGGCGCACGCCGAAGAGAGCGGCGACGATATTCCCAAGGCGCCGTTGCTGTTTATCAAGGCAACCACGAGCGTGATCGGACCGGAAGACACGATCCGCATTCCCGTGGTCGCCCCCACGCAGGTGGACTACGAGGCGGAACTGGCCGTGGTCATCGGCAAGACCGCCCGCAAGGTGGCGGAGCGGGAAGCCCTCGGCTACGTGCTCGGCTACACCTGCGGCCACGACGTGAGCGCGCGGGATTGTCAGGCCGGCGACGGCCAGTGGGCGCGCGCCAAATCGTTCGACAGCTTCTGTCCGCTGGGCCCCTGGATCGAGACGGAACTGAATCCGGCGTCCATCCGGGTTCAGGGGCGCCTCAACGGCGCGACCATGCAGGACGCCAACACGTCGCTCATGATCTTCAACGTGGCCTATGTCATCAGCTACCTGTCGCGCTGCATGACGCTGCTGCCGGGCACCGTGCTGATGTCCGGCACGCCCGCCGGCGTGGGTTTCGCGCGCAAGCCGCCAGTCTTCCTGAAGGCCGGCGACGTGTTCGAAGTCGAGATCGAGGGCATCGGGACGCTCAGGAACCAGGTCGCGGACGAGGTTCAAACAGCGGCGCGTTAGTGACTTACGGTCCGGGGAAGCTCAATCATGGAGCGAGCGTACCCAAGGAGAAATAGACGATGGCAACCAAGAAGATCGCGATAACGGATTACGTCTTCGACAATCTGGACATCGAGCGCGGCGTGCTGGAGCCGAACGGCTGTTCGCTGATCTCCCAGCGGAGCGGCAAGGATCCGGCGGCTCTGGCCGGACTGGTGAGCGACGCCGACGCCGTCATCACCCAGTTTGCGCCGGTTGACGCCGCGATCGTCGGCGCCATGCGGAAGGCCAGGGTGATTGTGCGCTACGGCATTGGCGTGGACAACGTGGATCTCCAGGCCGCGGCCGCCAAGGGCATCCCGGTCTGCAACGTTCCGGACTACTGCACTGACGAGGTGGCGGATCACACGCTTGCCATGATTCTGGAGCTGACGCGCCGGATATGCTCCAATGCCTTGAAGGTCCGTGCGGGCGTCTGGGGCATGGGCGTGCCGTTCGAGGCCATGCACGCGCTCAAGGACATGACGGTCGGCGTGGTGGCTTTGGGACGCATCGGGCGCGAGGTCGTCAGCCGGCTCAAGCCCTTCAAGTGCC
Organism: Kiritimatiellia bacterium; assembly: GCA_028718445.1. GTDB lineage: Bacteria > Verrucomicrobiota > Kiritimatiellia > RFP12 > JAAYLN01 > JAQULY01. The sequence continues at coordinate 9,485 of JAQULY010000059.1, read as the reverse complement.
GGATACTGGTGTTCGATCCCGTGGTTCCAGCCGCGGCCGTACGAGCCGCGGGGTGCGAGCCGGCGACGCTCGACGAGCTGCTCGCAGGCAGCGATCTGATCACGCTCCACTGCCCGAGTACGGAGCAGACCAAGCGCATGATCAATGCGCGGAGCATCGCCAGGATGAAGCCGGGGGCGATGCTGGTGAACGCTTCGCGCGGCACGCTCGTGAACACCGACGACCTCGTGGCTGCCCTGCGCGCCGGCCACATCGCGGCGGCGGCGTTGGATGTCGCCGACCCGGAGCCCCTTCCAGCCGGCCATCCGCTGGTTGCCATGGACAACGTGCTGATCAACGCGCATATCGCGTCGGTGAGTCCGCAGGCCGTGAAGAAGCTTCGCACCGACGCGGCAAGTACCGCGCTCGCGGCCGTCCGTGGCCAGAAACTGTCCAACGTGGTCAATGGAGTGGTATGAGAGTCCGCGCCCATCGCGGCCGCATGGGCGGTTGCCAGAACGGAGAGACCGTATGAGCGAAGCCCAGTGTGCGCCTGTCACGGGGTTCGACGATATGTCGCGCATCCGGACTTTGAACGAGAGATATCTATCCTCCGCCGCCAATCTCCCCATCTCGTTTGTCTTCGACGGCAGCGTTGTGGCCGGCATCCCGGCATCCTGGAAGCCCGTCTCGAGACGACGCCGCATTGACGCCAATATCGTGGAGACGGTTTACGAAGGACAAGCCCCTCGCGGCGGACTGACGCTGCGGGTCGAGTGCGTCGAATATACCGATTACCCGGTCGTCGAGTGGACCGCTTGGTTCCGCAACGCGGGAAGTCAGCCCACGCCGATCCTGAGCGATATTCAGGCCCTGGATGCGACGATCGAGGGCGAGTCACCCGTGCTATGGCACTGCAACGGCGATTTCTGCAGTGCCGAGGGGTATACGGCCGAAGAGTCGCCCTTGCGCGACGGTCGAACGCTGGCTTTCGCGCCGTACGGTGGCCGCTCTTGTGACAGCGCGTTCCCATACTATCGCCTGATGTTCGAGGGGGGCGGACTGTCCCTGGCGATCGGCTGGCCGGCCCAGTGGGCCGCGTCGTTCCGCGCCGTTGGCGGCGGGGTGCACGCAAGAGCCGGCCAGGAGCGCACACATCTGCGGCTTATGCCGGGAGAGACGATTCGGTCACCGCGCATCACCGTGATGGCGTGGACGGGCGATGCGGCACGAGCGGCGAACCTCTGGCGGCGCTGGTATCGTGATCACCTGCTGCCGCGGACAAACGGACGGTCGCTGGGACCGCTGCTGGCCGCCCATGGCACCGATGAAGGCGAAGAGTTCACCGCCGCCACCGAAACGAACCAGATCCGCTACATCGAGAAATGGCGTGCACACGGCATCCCGATAGACGTCTGGTGGATAGATGCTGGTTGGTACCATTGCTACAACCCGCGGCATGAGCGACAGTGGTGGTACACCGGCACGTGGGAGCCGGATCCAGAACGGTTCCCGAAGGGCCTGAAACCGGTGTCCGACTGCGCCGCCAAGAATGGAGTTGCCCTGCTGGTTTGGTTTGAGCCGGAACGGGTCGCCTGGGGCAGCCGCCTTCTGGCCGAGCATCCGGACTGGCTGCTCAAGGACCCGGCGTGGTTCGAGAGGACGAAGACTAAGAATGGCCTGAAGCCGGCTGAGCACGAAGAGATCCTCCTCAACCTGGGCGATCCCGCATGTCGCCGTTGGCTGACAGACCACGTTTGCCAGCTGATTCAGGAGAACGGGATCAAGATCTACAGGCAAGACCATAACTTCTCGGCCCCACTGGCACATTGGCGCGCCCATGAGCCCCCAGACCGACAGGGGATCAACGAGAACCTGCACGTGCAAGGCTATCTTCAGTACTGGGACGACCTGCTGGCCCGGAACCCGGGCCTGTGGATCGACTCCTGCGCGTCGGGCGGGCGTCGCAACGACCTGGAGACCATGCGCCGTTCCGTGCCGCTGCACTACTCGGACTTCGGGTATGGCGATCATCCCGTGAAGCTCTCCTTCCATCACGTCATGTTCCAATGGTTGCCTTACTTCAAAGAGTCCACGCTCGCCTGGGATCAGGAAGAGCCAACACGCTTCGACCGTCGCGTGGACAGCTACGCCTACCATTGCGGCATGGGCCCGATGATCATGCCCTGCATAGACATCCGCCGCGACGACTACGACTTCGATCTCATGAAGCGGATGCTGGCCATCTGGCGCCGGGCGGCCGGGTTCATGCTGAACGGCGACTATTACCCGCTCACGCCGATTCACCGTTCGCCGGCACACTGGGTGGCGCGCCAGTTCGATTGTCCGGAGACGGGGTGCGGGTCAATCCAGGGCATCCGTTTGGCGGCAGCACCGGACGCAACGATCACGGTCTATCCGCAAGGCATCCTCGCAGGCGCGACGTATGCGTTCGAGAACATGGAAACGAACGAAACGAAGCGTGTATCGGGAGCAGCCTTGATTCGTGACGGTTTCACCTTGGCATTAGCGGCACGGAGCGGGGCCATCTGGTTCTACAGTCGCACGAATTCAGCAGGATCAAGCCTACCGGAACACGCGTGGTGTCGGTGACGGCGGAAAGGGAGTGAAAATGGAGCCGAGCGGCATGCGCATACCCGCAAGTGATGTGAAGGCATTCTGCGTCGCCGCGATGCGGAAAGCAGGCATGGCAACCGAGGATGCAGAGACGACGGCTGATGTCCTGGTGACAACCGATACGTGGGGAGTTCACACGCATGGGACCAAGCATCTCCGGCAACTGCTCAAGAACTTCCGTGACGGACGTATGGATGTGACCGCGAGGGCCGAATTGACCGGGGAAGGCCCGGGATGGGCGCATTTCGATGGTCATCACACCATGCCGATGCGGACTTTGGTTCTGGCCATGCAGACCGCCGTGAACAAGGCAAGACAGACCGGTATCGCCGTCAGCACGGTCCGCAACAGCGGCCACTATGGGGCGGTTGGGTACTATGCCTATCTGGCCGCCCGGCAGGACATGATCGGCATGAGTCTCACCAACGTGTACCCCGGAGTAGCCGCTCCCGGATCGCGCGGGGCGGTGCTGGGCACAAACCCTCTCGCCTATGCCATCCCGGCGGGCTCGCCGAGGATCTGGGAATGACCGTGCCGTGGTAGACAACTGCTGGGAGGAGAACGGTAGAGATGAATGCGGGTATACGAACAAGGCGAATGCTCTCTGCAGCGTTGAGCGCTTTGAGCCTGGCGTTGGGCGCCCAGGCGGCGGAGTCGCTTGGGAATGGGCAACAAGAAGACGGCAACGTGGCGACCTCTAGTCAGTGGACCTTGTCTACTGACGACACCCGCCTGAAGGTGTCCGTGTCAAGCAACAGGATCTACATTAGCGATCTCAGGAATCCTGCCCAGAAATGGAACTGGACCCCCGCCCCGTCCGAAGTGCCGCTAGTCAGACAAGTCCGCATTGGCTCCGCGTCTTACTCTCCTGCATGGAACTACCGGGAGGCGGCCATTGATCGTTCCAACGGCACGCAAGTGACACTCCGGTTCAGCAGCGCGGCGCCGGATCTTGAGCTGAAGTCGATTTGGCGCGTGCGGCCCGGCGTCGGTCCCGTCGAGAACAAGGTGTTTATCCTCAACCGGACGGGAACCAATGTCGTGCTCAATGGCAACGACATTGAAGCGGCGAACCTCAATCTGGTCGCGGACAGCGCCGTACAGTTCTTTCCGGGCGATGCCGGTGTTGTCGGTTTTGGCGAAACCGCACCGCTTCCCTATCAGATCATCAAGGTCGGCTCCACGCATGGTATCTATATCGCCTACGACTACGGCTGCGGCCAGTACGCCTCGACTCGCCACCCCAATCCGTTACGGATCAACAGCCGATTCTGGGTCGGCAACGGCGTTTCAACGGTCATCGAGGCGGGGGAAACCTTCAAGCTGCCGGGCATCATGATCCTGACCTACCAAGGCGATGAAGACGACGCCGCCAACCATTTCCGAAAATGGTTCTGGAACTATGAGATCACGCCGAGTCTCAAGAACAACCCCAAGGAACCGCCCATTGAGATCTGCAATGATCCAGGCCACGACGGGAAGCCTGACTTCCTGGTCGATCAGGCCAAGACAACGGACTTCGCGGGTTGGGGCGTCGGGTGTCTGAAGACAGACGCCTGGCACTGGGAGGGAACCCAACATGCCCGGAGCGACGAACTGGCCGCCGCACTCCATGCCCGCGGTGTAAAACTCTCTCTGTATTTCAACGGCCCGATCCCAGAGAAGGTCCTTCTAGACGAAGCGGCCAAGTCCCATTTCGATTACTACCGATCGGACGCCTACACGAAGCCTGCTCCTTTCGACATGAACGACTACCATTCCGTCGAGAGCTTCAAGCGCAAACTGGACACGCTGGCAAAAGTTGGCGTGGGTTGGGAGAACTGCTGCAACGGCGGGAACCTCCGTTCGCTGGACATCTGCCGCAGAATGACCTTCATGACGCACAGTGACGCTGCTGGACTGGTGGCGTTCTTCCCCCATGTTTACAGTTGGTCCTATCTGATCCCGCCCATCCAGATAAAATGCGACTATGCTGTCGGGAACCCGGCCTACCCAGACACCAGTACGGCCTACCTACGGGGCTTCCTGCTAGGTTCCATTCTGGCCGGCTTCCCAACCGACGCCAAGTTCATCGAGTCCCTCGACCGAATCAAGAAGGTCTTCAGCTTGTACAACTCAAAGCAGCGGGCGATACTGCGAGGCGCCGATGTTTACCGCATCTTGCCTCTCCCGACGCCGAATCAGTGGTTCGGGCTGCAGTATTTCAACACCTTCATCGACCGGGGGTCCGTGCTGCTGTGGCAGAACGGCGGCGAGACCTCCAGAGCAATCAAGTTGAAAGGACTCAGCCGCAGCGCAACCTACACGCTCACCTTTGAGGACGCGACCTCACGGAACTGCACCATGACTGGAGCACGACTCATGGATGACGGTGTAAATGTGCCCATGGGTGCCAATGCCTCAGAGATCATCTGGATCGACGGACCGGACGCACAGGCGGGAACTGAAGCTGGAACACGAACACCGGACCAGCAAGTCAAGGGGAAGCGCTGACATGCCTATGACGTCACGCGAACGTGTGTTGACGGCCCTTGACCATCAAGAGCCCGATCGGGTGCCTCTGTTCGTGGGTACATCCGGAGTCACCTCGATGTTGGGGCCGGCATACCGGAATCTGCGCGCACACCTTGGAATGGAGGAACGGCCCGCCCGGTGGATTTCGCGAGCCTTCCAGTATGCCTGGCTGGACGAGGATGTCATGGTCCGGCTTGGGTCCGACGGCCGTCCGGTTGCCCCGGGACCGGCGGTGCATCCGCGTCGGCACGACGCGGGCGGCGACCGGATCGTGGACGACTGGGGCTGCACCTGGGAAATACGAGCGGGGGGACAATACTTCGAAATCCTGCGGCCACCGCTTCAGGACGCCGGACTGGATGACCTCGAGCGGTACGATTGGCCGGACCTGACGCATCCCTCGCGCTTCGAGGGACTTGCCGAGCGCTGCAAGGCGATCCAGGCTGCCGGGTATGCCACCGTGCTGATGACCAGCACCAATACGTTCGAGCGTGTGCACATGCTACGGGGGCTGGAGACCTGCCTGATGGATCTGGTCGCCGAACCCGAGCTCTACCTTGCGATGCAAAATCGAGTCGTGGATCTCACGCTGCCGTACCTGGAGGAACTCCTCAGACAGGTCGGACCATACGTGGATGTGGTGATGACGGCGGACGATCTGGGCGGGCAACACTCGACACTCATGGCTCCGGAGGTCTACCGCCGGCTCATCAAACCCGCCCAGGCCAGGCTGATCGCCGCCATCAAGGCGCGCTCCCAGGCCAAGGTGTTTCTGCACTCGTGCGGCAATGTATATCCGCTGATCGGCGACTTCATCGAAATCGGCGTGGACATCCTGAATCCCATTCAGGTGTCGTGCGGCGAGATGGGTGATACGGCGCGATTGAAGCGCGAATTCGGCCGGCAACTGTCGTTCTGCGGCGCCGTGGATTCACGCGACGTCCTGCCGCGCGGCACGGTCGCGGACGTCCGGCGCGAAGTCCGGCGACGCATTGCCGACTTGGCGCCGGGCGGAGGCTACATCGCCGCGGCCGTCCACTGCATTCAGCCGGACGTTCCGCCCGAAAATGTTGTGGCGATGTGCGAATGTACGGTTGGCGAAACGCAGGGCTGAAAATATGAGCACGGTTGGACGACTGATGAAGACGCTGGCGACGGCGGGGAAACCGGCCGTGAGACTGGCGCTGGCCGAGGGGGCCCAGGCCCTCGTTCTGCCACATGGCGGACGCGTGCTCGGACTGTACGCGGCGGACTGCGCCGAGAACTTCCTGTGGACCAATCCCGCCCTGCGCACGGCCAAGGGGACTGTCGCCCTGTTTGCGTCGGAAGAGTGGTGCAACACCGGCGGCGATCGCACGTGGATCGCGCCGGAAAACGACTTCTTCAGACCGGACTACCCGAAGAACGCCCAGTATTTCCAGCCGCGACAACTTGACCCCGGCGCGTATCGCTGCGAGCTGAAGGATGGAGGCGCGCGGCTCAGTTGCGATCTGGTACTGCGCTCGTACCGCATGCGCGAGGATGTGCGGTTGCGCATCGTCAAGCGGATCGAGCCGACCGCCAGTCCCTTCCATCAGATCAAGGATGCGCCCTGGGTGCGCGCGCTGTCGTTCGCGGGTTACACGTTGCGCGCGACGCTGGAATTGCGGGGCAAGGCGAAGCGTAGCGTGGCGGGCATGTGGAGTCTGCTGCAGATGCCGCACAGCGGCCGCATGTTGGTGCCTGTCCGTTCGCGGACCAAACCGTCGCTCTACTTCGGGACGATCCCCGATGGTGATCTGGAACTTGGCGAGCACGCGATCCGGTACACGATGCGCGGGGCAGGCTCGCACAAGATCGGGGTGAAGGCACTGGCACTCACTGGGCGGGCTGGCTATCTGTACCGCACTGGCCGGGTATGGGCGCTGGTCGTGCGCAACTTTGCGGTGAACCCCTCCGGAACCTATGCGGACTTCCTGACCGATGGAACGTGTCCTGGCGACGCCTTTCAGGCGTGCAGTGTCTCGGATGCCGTCTTCGGCCGGTTCAGCGAACTGGAGTATCACGTGCCGGCCATCGGGGGCGCAACCGGACTGACATGCTGCACGGATGCGAGCCAGGTGTGGGCCTTCCGCGGCAGCCTAACCGCCATCCGCCGCGCAGCGGCGGCACTGTTAGGCAGTGGCGATGTGGAATCTGTGTGTGAGTATTAAGGCATGAAGTTCGGCGAACTCGAAATGGAACCGGAGCGCAATCCGGCTGTGCTCGATACCGCCACCTGGGCGCCGGCGGCGGCCGTGGCCACGGTCCGCGCGATTGGCGCGCGTTGGCTCGATGTGCGCCGGGCGCTGGCGACCGGCGCGCCGGTTCCGTCGCTGAAGGCGGCGACGGTGCATGCGGCGAGTCATGCGCGATGCGGCGATGCCTCGCTGTTTCTCGTGGAGTTGCCGGATGCCCAGCAGACGCTGGTGTGCGTCGGTCCCGGCGGCGCCGGCGATATCCTGGGCGTGCCGCTGGCGCGCGTTCCGCTCGACGCGGGCACGGAGACCTCGGTCTACGCGGCCGACGCGGCCAACGTCGCCGGCTTCTGCCGCCTGATGAACCCCGTCAACGCTCCGCGGGCTCTGGGGCGTACGCCGCGCCTGGGCATCGGCGTACGCATGACGACCGCGGTATGGCCGGGAATCTTCGACGCGATGGGCCAAGCGGACTTCGCCGCCAATACGATCCAGAACTCCGTCAGGGAACTGAATCTGCTCGACGCTCTGCTGGCCGCACGCCCCGCGCCGAAAAACTACGCGTGCGGTTTCGGCGAGATCGAGACGGGTTATACCGGCAGTTCCTTCGAGGGCCTGTGGCTTGCCGGTGTGCTCGCGGCGTTGCGTCACGACCGTCCGCTGCGGTATGGCGCGGATGCCGACCACATCCAAGTCAAGCGCGCCGACGCCGGACTGGCGCAGGCGAAGCGTGTTCTCGACGCGGCGCGTTACTACACTTTCTACACGATCGACGTTTCCGATGTGCTCGACTACGCCGTGTTAAGCGATGGCGCTCGGGGTGGCGGCAGCGACGCGCGTTTTGCGGCGAAATATACCGCCGCCATGGATGCGCTGACGGCGCTGGTGGAGCACCTGAACCAGTTGAAGCGAGGGCAGCCCTTCGATCTCGAACTGTCCATTGACGAGCACCCCGCCGAGGTAGGCGCTTTCGACTGTCTGACTTCGGACGAGGAGCTTTCATTCGTCCTGCGTGAACTCCAGCGGCGCGGACTGCCGGTCACGCACATTGCGCCGAACTTGGGCATGGAAAAGGGCGTAGACTTTCGTCACCCGGATGGCCTGGAGGGGCTCTATCGTCGGACCCGCGCACAACACGCATTGGCGGAGCGGTTCGGCTGCATGTTGGATATCCACTCGGCCGACGACCTGGGACCGGCGGTGCGGGAGACCTTGCGGAAAGCAACCGGCGGCCGGGTGCACTACAAGATCTCTCCCAGCCTGCAATTGCTTTTCGCGGAGGTGCTGCGCGACTTCCATCCCGATCTTTACCAGCGTTGGTGGCGGGACGCGGAGGCCTACGCCCGGCGTTCGGCCGAGGGCGGATCGGCATTCGCGGCGGAATGTCTGGCGGCGGAGACGCCGGTCGGGCACCTGCCCACGCCGTCGCACCCGGTGTTCCATCATTACAGTTTTGCCTTTGTGGGGCGGCGCGACGGCGCGGGACGGTTCGTGAACCGTCCGGAATTCTACAGCCTCTCGCAGGCATTCTATCGGGCTTACCGGGACCGCGTATCCGAAAGGCTGGTCCAACTCGCGCATGAAGTGTTTGGGTGACCACCAGAGAGGCTGACCATGCAGATATATCTCGATAGCTCCGACCCGAAAGAGATCCTCAAGGCACGCGAATGGGGCGTGCTCGACGGCGTCACAACGAACCCGGCGCTGATCGCGAAGGGCGGGGCCGACATGCAGGCCACTTTGCGGAAGGTCCTGGAAGCCTCGCCGGGACCGGTCTTCTGTCAGGTCATCGGTTGGGACAACCGGGCAGAGTTGGTCGCCCAAGCCAAGTGGCTGCACGCGTTTTCCAGCCGCATCGTGGTCAAGCTGCCGATCTGCGTCGCGGGGATTCAGGCGTTGCGCGAACTCAAGCGCGACGTTCCCGGGATGTCCGTCGCGATCACGATGGTGGCCTCGGTGGCGCAGGCGTATCTCTGCGGCAAGGCGGGAGCCGACGTGGTGGCGTTGTTCAACGGGCCGCTGGAGCTCGAAATAGACCAGGATGTGGAGCTGGTTGCCCCGGTGCGCAGGATTTTCGACAACTACGGATTCGGCACGAAGATCCTTTCGTGCGGGCGTTTCCCGCGGGCCTTCGGCAAG